>JAFGVO010000446.1 GCA_016937935.1 Deltaproteobacteria bacterium
ACCGGGCCATGGCTAAAAATCGGCTCGGACCGATCCCCTCATAAATCGATATACCTGTCAAAATAGCCTACAGCGCAATTAGCTCAGGAGTATATTAATTGAGATTTTTACTGAATAAAAACAGCTTAATTGGCTATTTTCAGAGGTCCTGGGGTTTCAGAATAATCTGCATCAACTATCTGGTTGTTTTTATCAACCATAACGACAGTTGGATTGTAACGGGCAAGCTCTTCGACAGTATAGGATGCAAAAGTTGAAATTATAACAAGATCTCCAGGGCTGTTCTGATGTGCCGCAGCACCGTTAATACAAACTGTCCCGCTTCCGCGCTTTCCCTTAAGGGCATATGTTTCAATTCTTGTTCCTCTTGTAACATTCCATATATGAACATGTTCATGGGGAAGAATATCTGCTGCTTCAAGGAGATTTACATCTATTGTAACACTTCCTTCGTAGTCTAAATCAGCATGAGTAACAGTGGCACGGTGAATTTTAGATTTGAACATTGTGCGGTTCATTTTTAACTCCTAATAACTTTATTTTGTGTGTCGTTCCCAATCCATTATGAGATACAACCACTAAAAGCCGAGTTTTTCATCTGTGAATGTTAAAACTCGAAAGCTCTATACTTAATATTTAATAAAAGTGCAACTGCGCTTTTTTTACACACTTAAACAATACGCATTTATTAAAAATATGTCATATGACTGTAATTGACTTTGATCAATATGTAACGTATTGTATTTGGCAACGAAAGTGGAAGGAGTTTAATAATGAAAAATACTTATGCAGTTATAATGGCAGGTGGTGTGGGTTCACGGTTCTGGCCTGCAAGTAAATCAAAGACTCCCAAGCAGCTTCTTGATTTAACAAAAAGTGGAAAAACAATGCTGAAGGCTACTGTTGAGCGGCTTGCTCCTGAAATTCCTCCGGACAGGGTTATTATAGTTACCGGGAAAAATATTATTGACGAAGTTATTCTGGCGGTTCCCGAAGTTCCAAAAAAGAACATTCTGGCCGAGCCACAAGGCAGAAATACAGCACCATGCATAGGGTGGGCTGCACTTCATGTTAAAAAACTCAATCCGGAAGGTGTTATGGCTGTTATGCCTTCAGATCACCTGGTAGCTGAAAATGGTATTTTTAAAGAGGCTTCTCAAAAAGCTGTAAATGCCGCAGATAAGGGTTCTATAGTCACTTTTGGTATTGTTCCCTCAGGTCCGGAGACCGGATTTGGATATATTGAAACTGGAAAAGAGATTGCAGACGGAATTAAAACGGCATTGGGATTTGTTGAAAAACCCGATCTCGAAACTGCGGAAAAATATATTGCTGCGGGAAATTTTGTATGGAATTCGGGGATGTTTTTTTTCAGAGCAGATAAAATTTTAAATGAAATCAAATCCTTGATGCCTGAACTCTATAAAGGTCTTGAAAAGATTGAAGATTCAATTGGAACAGCTTTGGAAACATCTGTGCTTCAGGAGGTTTTTCCCGCACTTCCATCTGAATCAATAGATTACGGAATAATGGAAAAAGCAGAGAACATTCTTTGTGTTCCCGTTGATTTCGGGTGGTCTGATCTGGGATCGTGGGGAGCAGCATATAATCTTTCAGAAAAAGATGAAAACCGTAATGTTATTGATGGTGAAAGTATAATAATTGAATCTACAGATTGCCTTGTAAGAGCTTCTGATAAAAAATTGATTGCACTTGCCGGTGTAAAGGATTTAATAGTTGTTGATACCGGAGATGCTCTTCTGATCTGTAATAAAGATTGTGATCAGGATGTGAAAAAGGTTGTGAACAGGTTAAAAGAACTCGGCAAAAAAGAGCTTTTATAAATAGAATTAACTGATAAATTTAAAAAGAGTTTTAATCAGATATGACTATACCAGGACTTATAATTTTAAACATGCTTGCAGGCACATCAGTTGCCTTCAGTGCCAATATACAGATAAAAAGTCTCCAGAGACCTCTCTTTTATAATCGTTATTTTACTGCACTCTTAATGCTTGAAATAATGGTTTTTCTACCCGCAGGCATATATTTCAGCGGATTTTATCCAGACTGGTCATGGATGTACCTTGTTAATACTTCAAAGATGTCCCCCGGAATATCAGCCATGGCTCTTCTCGCATATCCGGCAACTGCAATAATGGGATATCTTGTGGGATACTTTTCAGCCAAAAGCAACAGTAACTGGGTTTCGATTATGTTCATGATTTTTTTGATTGCAGGTCTTCTTGGTCTTTTTATTGTTGGAAGTGAAAAGTTAACCCTTCTTGGCACATATGATCAGTTTTCTAATAATGTTAATTTAATAAAATGGACAGAGTCATCTCTTCTTGCCTCCTATATTGTCGCAATTATTGGAATTTTAACCGGCTGGGGTTTTATTCTCTATAAGTTCTGGCTGGAAGGACATCTGACCAGAGCTGCAAACAAGAAATAATCTCTTTATGTATAAAGATAAATATTTAACTGTTGCAAAAGATGTTGATGAATTTCTTGAAAATTTTTTAAAAAATCTGACACAAACTGAAAACAGCAGACTTTTTTTTCCAATAAAAGAGATGGATATTCTCAATGAGGTTAAAGATTTAACCCTCCGTGGAGGAAAGCGGTTAAGACCTGCTCTTATTGTTGGGGGCTACGAGCTTTTTAAAGAAAATGCATTAAGCAGTCAGAATATTATCAATGCCTGCGGTGCAATTGAACTTATGCAGAGTTATTTTCTGATTCACGATGATATTATGGATGAAGATGACCTGAGGCGGGGTGCAAAGAGTGTTCATAAAAGTCTTGGAGATAAAACAGGCAGTTTAAAAAAGGGAATCGATCTTGGTATTCTGGCCGGGGATTTGAGCTGTGCACTTTCTAATATGCTGATGAGCAGGGTAAGTGATGAAGAAAACTGCTCTGGAGCTGCTTTTGCTAAAGAGATTTTTTTTAGAATGCCCATTGATGTTATCGGGGGGCAGAATATGGATATGCTAAATGATGACCCCTATGAAACCGTACTGAGAAAAACTGCAAGTTATACAACCGTTGCTCCTCTTTGCATTGGAGGCGCACTGGCCGGTGCAACACCTGACGTAATTGAGATTTTAAAAGCTGTCGGGGTTAATCTGGGAGTCGCATTTCAATACAGAGATGACATGGCGAGTCTTTTTGAAGATCCAAAAAAAACAGGCAAGCCATTTGGCAGTGATCTTTTAAACTGCAAAAATACATATATTATCAGGACAGCCCTCCTAACTGCGGATGATTCACAAAAAAGTGCACTTAAATCTGTTTTGGGAAACCATGAAGCTTCAGAAAATATGATTCACCAGGCTTTAAACGCAATTGTTGAATGCGGTGCAAAACAAGAGTGTGAGAATGTAATTGATGATCTTGCAAAACAGAGTGTCACTTTTTTAAAAGATGGAGCAGGAAATATTTTTAGAAGTGCAGGAGTTGATTTTCTTGAGTGGATGATCCTGAAGCTGACTAAAAGGTCTTTTTAGTCATGACTTTCTTTGATTCATCCATAGCCGGCAGGGGAGAAGCGGGAAGTAAACTGATACTTTTTGGAGAACATGCAGTGGTCCATGGAACTTCTGCAATTGCTGCAGGTCTTGAAAAAGGCATTTCAGCAACCGCCACTTTTTGTGATGAGCCATCTTCAATATATATAAAAGAGTGGAATATCAGCGGAAATGTATCAGGTAATTCCACACTTGATATTGCATTAAAAAAACTCCTTAACTCTCTTTTTGTAAAAGATAAAAATATTAAAATAATTGCTTCTTCTCATATTCCTCCTGGTGGCGGATTAGGATCCTCCGCATCCCTCGGGGCAGCTTCAGCAATAGCTGTTGGCAGGCTTCTTGATTTATCTTTAACATCAGCTGATATTGAAAATGCGGTAAAAGAATCTGAATCAGTTTTTCATAATAATCCATCGGGAGTTGATGCCGCGGCAGTATTATATAAAGGGCTTTTTCTTTTTAATAAAATTACCGGTGTGAAAAAAATTGAAGCAGAACTCCCTGAACTTTTAGTTTTTGATACAGGTGTTTCAGCATCAACTGCACAAAGTGTTGATATTTTTACAGACAGACTTGAGAACGATTTATTGGGCGTTCAAAATTTGAATAGAATAAAATCCATTGTTGAAGAGGCAGTAAATGCCCTTGTTACAAAAGATATTGGGACACTTGGTGCTTTGATGTCTGAGAATCATGAAATTTTAAAATGGTTTGGAGTCTCTTCACCTGAGCTTGATGATATTTGCAATATTTCACTTAAATATTTTTCTCCCGGAGCTAAAATGACTGGGGGCGGCAGGGGCGGTTGTGCAATTGTTCTTGTATCAGAAAAAACAGATGTAAACGGTATGATGATGGAGATGACACAAAAGGGTTATAAAAGGGTTATTTAATGTACAGTTTTTCAGCCAGCGCACCGGGTAAAGTTTTTTTAAGCGGAGAATATGCAATACTTGAGGGAGCAAAAAGTGTTGTTTTTTCTGTTGATAAAAGAATAGAGGCAACTACCACCAATTTAAATATCACTCAGTCCAATCTTATTGTTCAGGTAAAGAAACACGCTGCAAAATATTTTTTAAAAAGAACCGGCAGAGATGCAGGGGCGATACCCAATATTGACATTGAGAGCAGCGGGTTTTCAATAAAGAGAAAAAAAATTGGAATCGGATCATCTGCCGCGGTTGCCGCAGCTACGGCCGGAGCACTGTTTTTATGGTTTGGCTTATCAATTGAAGAGTGTAAAAGTGAAATTTTAAAAGTGGCAATGGATGCCCACCGTGAATATCAGGATGGCAAGGGGTCCGGGGCGGATGTGGCAGCATCAGTAATGGGGGGAGCAATTGTTTTTGAAAAAGGTGAAAATCCATGCGGGGCACCAGATAACAGCCTCATAAATATTTTTGTCTGGACAGGTGAATCAGCATCAACAGTATCACTTGTTGAAAAAGTTAAAGAGCTGAAATCAGAGAAGCAGGAAGTTTATGAAGAAATAATGACTCCTATGATTTTTACTGCCAATCAACTTGCAGAAGCCTACCTTGAAAGAGATGAAAATAAGATAGTAACTCTCACTTCACAATATGGGGGTTATATGGAAGCTCTTGGGGTTGCTTCAGGTATTTCTATAATTACTGAGCAGATTAAAAAGGTTCAAAGTATTGCAGAATCATGCAACGGTGCTGCGAAACCATCAGGTGCCGGAGGGGGAGATCTTGCAGTTGCAATTTTTAAAAATAGAACAGATGGAGATTCATTTTTAGACATTTGCAGAAAAAATTCAATAATTGTGGTTGATATAAATAAAGAGCATGAGGGTCTGATCAGACTTTAGTTTTGCCACTTAGGAGCTAATTGCGCTGTAGGCTATTTTGACAGGTATATCGATTTATGAGGGGATCGGTCCGAGCCGATTTTTAGCCATGGC
>JAFGVO010000447.1 GCA_016937935.1 Deltaproteobacteria bacterium
ACCGGGCCATGGCTAAAAATCGGCTCGGACCGATCCCCTCATAAATCGATATACCTGTCAAAATAGCCTACAGCGCAATTAGCTCAGATAGATAGTTATCTTACAAAAATCGCCCTGCTAAACTGGTATGGGGGTATTAAAAAATCGGGGAAATCTGAAAAGAGGATTAGTCCTCGTCTAATTTGCGGTAGAGCTCTACAAATTTAAATTTTGCAGGATCACTGTCAGGAAGAGCCATCATCTCCATTGCATCCTGAGGATGAACATTCATAATTCCCGAAATCATGTAAGGTACGCTGTAACCCCAGAAAAACTCTTTCTGAAGGGGAAGAATCTCGTCTGAAATCGCCTTAAGTACGGGAGCCAGGTTAAATTTAGGATTCTTTAAAAATGACAACAGAAGTTCCAGAGGGCTGTTTCCCGCACCGCGACCAAGCCCGTAAAGGGTTCCGTCAACATAGTTGACACCTTTGATAATCCCCTGGATAGTATTTGCAAATGCAAGCTGCTGCTGATTGTGACAGTGAATTCCAATCTCGGCTTTTGTAATGTATTTTTTAAATTCAGCCACGTAGTAATCAATATTTTCACTGTAAAGGGAGCCAAAGCTGTCAACGATGTAACAAGATGAGATACTTGTCTCTTCATCAATCTGCTGGAGAGCTTCCTGTAACTCTTTTTCTATCGTATGGGAAATTGCCATAATATTAATTGCGGTGTCATACCCTTTTTCAGTAGCAGATCTGGCAAGGTGAATAGCCTTATCAACATCTTTTACATAGGTGGCAATTCTTATCAAATCAACCGGGCTCTGATCTTTAGGTTTAACATCATCAACAAAAGCTTTATGGGCATCCTGCATAACAGCGATCTGACCGTCGTATTCGATACCGTCAATAACTTTTAAAATGTCTTCATCCTCAGAAAAACGCCATTTTCCAAACTTTTTGGGGTCAAACATCGTTTTACTGTTTCTGTAACCAAGCTCAATAATATCAACACCAGAAGCAGCGAGATGTTTAAATACATTTCTTACCATATCATCTGGAAAATTTGAGTTATTCATCAATCCGCCGTCACGGATAGTGCAGTCGCATACTTTCAATTCTGGTCTGAACATTTCATACTCCTTTAAAATTCTATATTTACGGCTATCAGCCAATAGTTAAAAACTTTCTAAACCCGGTTTGACGAGTTTTTTTCAATCCGCCTTTAAACCATTTTTATCCAGTATGTGTCAAATTAAACGGTGTCTATCAGGTGAATTATTGCCCCTTTTCATAATTTTATGCACTTTTTACTGAACAAACAGTTAGTTTTTTTATATGGAGCCTTGCTATCATAAAACAGGACGGGTAAAAACGTTCTGGCAAAAAAGCAAGACAACAATTGGGAGCCGAGGAGA
The DNA here is from genome assembly GCA_016937935.1 of Deltaproteobacteria bacterium. GTDB lineage: Bacteria > Myxococcota_A > Polyangia > JAAYKL01 > JAAYKL01 > JAFGVO01. The sequence goes on from JAFGVO010000447.1 coordinate 1,406, forward strand.
AGATATGCCGGAAATTCAAAATTTTAATCCAGTACCATTTATAAGTGAAGAACTTAAAATACCTTTCAACGGGGTAAAGGCTGTTGTGGATCTTTTAGAAGATGGAAACACCGTCCCGTTTATTGCAAGATATCGTAAAGAGGCAACAGGAAGTCTCGATGAAGTTCAAATCAGAGCCATTGAGGAGAGAAATATCTACCTTGTAGAACTTCATAAGCGTAAAGAGGCAATTCTCGAATCTATTAATGAACAAGGCAAACTTACTGACGAACTTAAAAAGGCAATTTTACAGGCAGAGACAAAGAGTCTTCTTGAAGATCTCTACCTGCCATACAAACCCAAAAGAAGAACCAGAGCAACTATTGCAAAAGAGAGAGGTCTTTTACCCCTTGCAGAAAAGATTCTGGAGCAGCCCATTAATGAAGATCCTTTAACACTTGCTGCGGGTTTTGTTGATCCTGAAAAAGAGGTTAACTCAGTTGATGAGGCCCTTTTAGGTGCCCGAGATATTGTTGCGGAGATTATTTCGGAACAGGCAGAGATAAGAGCTGATGTCAGAGATAAAATGGCAACACAGGGTGTTATCAGTTCAAAAGTTGCAAAAGGAAAAGAGAGCGAAGCGGCTAAATTTCAGGACTATTTTGATTTTACCGAACCGATTTCACATATTCCCTCCCACCGGTTTCTCGCTTTGCGAAGAGGTGAGCGAGAGGGCTTTTTACGCACTGCAATAGATCTTGAAACAGACAGACTTATTTTAAGCGCTCTCAATAAAATGCAGCAGAATCCATCATCCCCATTTGCATCCCAGATGGAAGAGGCCGTCAGTGATGCGTTCAGTCGCCTTCTCTGCCCAAGTGTTGAGAGTGATGTGCGAATTGATGCCAAAATGAAAGCTGACAGGGATGCAGTTGATGTGTTTGCAGATAATCTTAAAAACCTTCTTCTGGCTGCGCCATTAGGTGGTAAATCCGTTATTGGAGTTGATCCTGGCCTTAGAACCGGTTGCAAGTGCGCTGCTGTTGATGAATACGGAACATTTAAATCATACATGACCTTTAATCTTGTAAAAGGTGACGGCGCTCTTCATTCAGGTAAAAATGAGTTTATAACTTTTGTTAAAAAATATAATCCGCGAGCCATTGCTGTTGGTAATGGAACAGGTGGCAGAGAAACTGAGAAATTTGTAAAAGAGGCTCTTAAAGACGGTGGCATTACAGGTATAATTGTTGTTTCGGTAAGTGAGGCAGGGGCAAGTGTTTACAGCGCTTCAGAGCTTGCAGCAAAAGAGTTTCCCGAACTTGATTTAACAATCAGAGGGGCAATTTCAATTGCAAGAAGACTTCAGGATCCCCTTGCTGAACTTGTTAAGATCGATCCAAAATCAATTGGTGTGGGACAGTATCAGCACGATGTTCATCAACCACTTTTAGGAAGAAAACTCGACGAGGTTATTGAGAGCTGTGTTAACGGCGTAGGTGTGGAACTCAATACTGCAAGTATTCCCCTTCTCTCTCAGGTTGCGGGTATCGGGCCTAAAACCGCAGAAAGTATTGTTGAATACAGAGAAGAAATAAAAGGCTTTAAAAGCAGACGACAACTTTTAAAGGTTAAAGGCCTGGGACCCAAAGCCTACCAGCAGGCCGCAGGATTCCTCCGTGTTGCCAATGGAGACAACCCACTTGATTCATCGGCGGTTCACCCTGAGCGATATGAACTTGTTGAGACAATTGCAAAAGATATGGGTGTGGAATTAAAAGAACTTGTTGGAAACAGTGAAATTTCAAATCGCATTAATATTTCAAAATATGTGAGCAGTGAAGTTGGAGAACCAACTTTGCGTGACATTGTTGACGAGCTGAAAAAACCGGGACGGGATCCAAGGGATCAGTTTGAAGCTCCGGCTTTTAGAGATGACATAAATACAATCAATGATCTCGAAATTGGCATGTACCTTGAAGGGGTTGTAACAAATGTTACAAACTTCGGAGCTTTTGTGGATGTTGGTGTTCACAGGGATGGACTTGTTCATATTTCAGAACTGTCAGACACTTTTGTTACTGACCCGAAAACTGTTGTCAAGGTTGGTCAGAAGCTTAAAGTGCGGGTAATGGAAGTTGACAAAGAGCGTGGCAGAATCTCTTTTAGTGCAAAAAGCGAAACCGATATTATTAAACCTAAAACCCAGGGCGGTCAGTCTGATAATAGAGACGGGGACAAAACAAGACGCTCTTCAAATTTGAAACATCAAAATCAAAACAGGGGTGGTGGAGGTGGCGGCAGACCTGCAAATAAAGATTTCTCTTACAACCCCTTTGCTTCAGCATTTGCAAATAAAAAATAGGAGTCCGAAATGACTTTTTTTAAAGACAATCCTGTTTGTAATCTTTTTAAAATTGATTTTCCTGTTATCTCGGGTGGCATGGTCTGGGCATCGGGAGCCAGACTTGCTGCGGCTGTTTCCAATGCCGGAGGTCTGGGTTTAATTGGTGCCGGCTCCATGAAACCTGAACTTTTAGAGGAGCATATTGATAAGGCATTTAAAGCCACCAAACACCCTTTTGGCGTAAACATCCCGTTGATGATTGGCCACTCAAAAGATCATATTGATATATGCATTGAAAAAAAGGTGCAGGTAGTTTTTACAGCTGCGGGCAATCCGGCACTTTACACTCAAAAACTAAAAGATGCGGGAATTACTGTGGCCCACGTTGTTCCAAATGCAAAGCTTGCATTAAAAGCTCAAAATTCCGGATGTGATGCGGTAGTTGCAGAGGGGACGGAGGCCGGTGGTCACAATGGAAAAGATGGTCTGACCAGTCTTGTTTTATGGCCCTCTGTTGCTGATAAAGTCAAAATCCCCCTTATTGCTGCGGGAGGAATCGGCACAGGCAGAGCAATGGCTGCAGCTTTTGCCCTTGGAGCATCCGGTGTTCAGATTGGAACAAGGTTTGCGGTTTCAACTGAATCAACAGCTCACCAGAATTACAAAGATGCCTGTGTTAAAGCGGACGGAGGCAGTGTAAGAATTTTCAACACTGCCCATATGCCAATACGCGCTCTGCTAAACCCCTATGTTAATGAATATATAAAAAAAGAGTGTGCCGGTGAAAGTATTGAGTCACTTCTTTCGTTTAGAGGTAAAGGGCGAACAAAAACCGGAATATTTGAAGGTGATATTGAGGATGGGGAGATGGATGCAGGACAGGTATGTGAACTTATTAACGAGGTTTTACCCGTAAAAGAGATTATGAATCGATTGATTGAACAGTTTTTTGTTGCTAAAAATTTATGAACAATCATTAATAGACATTTAACTTCCAACCCATTTGGATAAAATTTATGAAGAGCATTATAAGTACATTTATTATCAGTAATACTTCAGGTTCAACCCCCAAAAGCGGCAGCATAGAACAGATGATCGGTCTGATTCTTGGAGCCTCTCCAATTGTTAAGGGTGTTATAGGACTTCTTGTACTGTTTATTTTAACGGGCATATTTATAGTTATTTATAAATATATTCAGATTCAGAGAGCCCACAGGCAGACAAAAAAATTCCTCAAAGTATTCTGGGATTCTAAAAAACTTGACGAAATTTATCAGGGAGCTGAAAAATTTGACAGGAGTCCAATCTCCCAGCTTTTTAAAGCAGGATATATCGAACTCTCCAAGCTTAAAAGTCAGGAGAAGCAGGGACACCCTGATGAAACCAGTGCAGGTGCAATCGGAAACGTTGAAAGATCCCTCAGACGGGCAACAACAACCGAGATTACAAATCTTGAAAGCATGATTCCTTTTCTTGCTACAATCGGCTCCACAGCACCATTTGTGGGACTTTTTGGAACAGTAATCGGCATTATGATCTCTTTTATGGAAATCAGCGCCACGGGCTCTGCAGGAATGGATGTTGTTTCTAAAGGAATCTCTGAAGCGCTTATCGCAACAGCCATCGGCCTTGTCGCAGCTATTCCCGCAGTTATTGCATACAATTATTTTTTAAGACGTTTAAGGGTGCTCTCTTCAGAAATGGAAAACTTTTCTGCAGACTTTATTAACATTGTAAAACGGCACTTCTTTAAATAGAGAGGCAGGTTATGGGAATATCATCCGGCGGAGGGAGTGGATCCCCAATGAGCGAAATAAACATCACCCCACTTGTGGATGTGATGCTTGTGCTCCTTATTATCTTTATGATAACGGCACCAATGATGAACAGAGGTGTAGAGCTTGATCTTCCAAAAGCCAAGGCTCTGCCTATGGAAGTTGATGAATCCAAACTGATTCTAACAATTGATAAAGAGCAAAAAGTTTTTTTGGGTGAGACATATATTCCCAACGCAAAACTTGAAGATGCCCTCTCAAACAACAGCAGGCTTCAACGAGAGAGGGAACTCTATCTTAAGGCTGATGAAAATATCCCCTACGGTTTTGTTGTTAAAGTGATGGCAATTGTAAAGAAAGCGGGAATACCAAAGCTTGGAATGGTAACAGATCCAATAGAAGGCAACTGGCCCCCGGAACCGTCACCAATGGTAAAAAATAAATAAATCAAATCCCCGCAACTCTGTCCAATATGAGTTCTTTTTTATTAAAAAAGCTAATTATTGTTAAATTGTAAAAATTTAATAAAACAATATCCTGATGTACATTTTATAAATTTAACCATTTGAGTAGTTAAAAAACGATTCAAAACCATCATTTAAAAAGCCTAACCATCTAAATTGATTACACAAATCAACAATAAAGCATCATGATGTCAAATGTTCATTATTTTTAGATATATCCTTTTTAGCTTAACTAAATGTACATTGGTGATAAAAAATGAATATAAATTAGATTTATATTGGCAATTGACCGAAGATGTTGTATAAGTATATTTATAGCGTGTCACTGCTAATTTGGAACGCACTGACTGCTTAAAAGGTTTTCGGATTTATTCCGAATGGTGCGACACCTGATTCCCGGGTAAAAGGGATATTCTGGACTAAAGTTTTTAAGGAACCCAAACATGGAAGAAAATAGTGCGACGCCCGGATTCGATACCGGGTTGTCTGGACTATATCAGCTCTGAGGAACCCAAACACGGAAGAAAGGAGGAAAACCGCGCTGGCAGTACTGATAAAGTTCCGCAGTTCCCGCTGCGGCCGCATCGCATATTATCAAAGATTCTTTCAAATAACCAACCTGGCCATCACCAAGTTAATTAAATCATACACTATAATAATTTAAAAAAGTTGCCGTTTCTGCTCAAAAACATATCTATTTTATTTTTTTAGTAAATTTACATATAAATGTTCCTGATGGAAAAATGGAAAATATGTAGTTCTTGCTGCATATGAAAATGATAATCTTGTACGAGATCCTGATACCAGTATTTCAGGAACAGATATTGTACACATAACTGTTCCGGCAGCTGACTCGGGCACAACTATTGCACTTTCTGATAATTTTAAAATCACTGAGGCTCTGGAAATTATTTTTCCCGGCAATGATCTTCCTGAGCAGGTGGATGATTCAAATCTTACATTTGAGTGGGTGGATGATTCATCTGAAAAACGCTACGACATTGTTGTCAATGATGCATTTGGAAATGAAATCTGGACACAGACAATGGAAGGTGTTTCAGGGGGAAATGCATCAATAATATATGATGGTCCGGCGTTGGAAGATGGCCTCTATTACCAGTTTAAAGTTACATCCTTCAGCAAACTGGACGGAGGAACTCCATTATCAACAACAGAAGATCTTAAAGGGGTTTTCTTTAAATAGTTAATGAATCTGTTTTTTATTTATGTTAAAATTTTTTTTGGGATTTTAAAAGCAAGGAGATAATTATGAGACGGATTATTTATTTTATTATAGCTGCTTTAACAGTTGTATTGTTTGCAGGGTGCAGCGATGATGCTTCAAAAAATGGAAGTGGCGACACTGATACAGCATTAACAGGTGATCCTAACTCAACTGACCCGAACTCGACTGATCCAAACTCAACTGACCCGAACTCAACTGACCCAAACTCAACCGATCCTGATTCCACAGACCCGAACTCGACTGATCCAAACTCAACTGATCCAAACTCAACTGACTCAACAGCAGACAGTGACACCGGCTGGTACTCATCAACATGTCATGTCGCTGAATGCGCTGGTTCAGTCTGGGCCTGTGGTGACTGTATAGATAATGACAGTGATGGCAAGATAGATGCAGCTGACGATAATTGTCTTGGACCATGTGATAATAATGAAGCCGGATTTGACATTGATATTCCCGGAGCAAATGTCAATGCCTGTACACAGGAGTGCTATTTTGATAATAACAGTGGCGGAGGAAACGACGGCTGTGTGTGGGATCATCGCTGTGATACTTTTCAGCCACAGGAACTGTCTCCTGCATGTACTTATACAAAAACAATAGCCACAGACGAGTGTAATGGCTGGCTGGCAGATCAGACAACACAGTGTCTTGACGTTTGTATTCCTATAGTTCCAAATGGTTGTGACTGCTTTGGCTGCTGCCAGATTGGCGGCACAGGTGATTACCTGTTTATCGGAACTCCTGGCTGTACAATTGAAAATATTGAGAATTGTGACAAATGTACTCCTGTTCCATCATGTATTAACACATGCGGTAAATGTGAGCTTTGTCTTGGCAAAACAACTATTCCTGACAGCTGTTTTACAGATACTGATAGTGACAGTGACACCACCGTTGATACAGATACTGACAATATCCGTTGTGCTGCCGGTGTTGCGGCATGCGGACTTCCAACAGATCCCGCTTGCCCGGTCGGAAAATACTGCATCACAGGATGTTGTACTTCAGTACTTATAAATTAAACTTCATTTTATTTTAATCTCCATATTTTTACTGTTATAAAACTTTTGTGAAAAAGATTTATTTAATATTACTTATAATTATTTTTACTTTATTTTGCATTGCTGCAACAGCCGGCAGATTAGTGCCATGGCGAATCAGATTTAATAAAGATGTTGAAACATTTCACATAACAGCCCATAAAAATACTCCATCGTCACTATGGCCCAAAGAGCCTGATGCTCCAGAAAATATAAACTCTGAGCAGTTTAAAAATGCATTCTCTTCTCTTTGCAATAAAACAACACCAATGCGTATTGAAAAGTATTCAGACCTCATTTTAAAATATTCCAGGGATATAAAAATTGATCCGTTTTTGCTCGCGTCTTTAATATATGATCAGTCGGACTGCCGTCCTTACCCCTATAAAAGGTATCGTGAGAGAGAGCTTTATGGACTTTCTCATTTTCCTTTAAAGATGCATAAAAATCAGATCAAAAAAAATATTTATACTTATTATCTTAAAAGTGGTGATAATTTTTACCCTGATAAAATTGAACTTAAATATCAGTTTACTAAAAGCTCACTGCAAAAGGTTGAGCCCAATATATATTTTACAGCTCTTACTCTTTTTATTTTTAAACAGCAACGAGATCTGATTTCCGGTATTTTCAATGAACATGGAGACTATGGTAAGAGCAGACATTTTATTTCAAACTGGTTTTACGGAGATTATGTCAAAAGTCCTGAGCCTGAAAATAGGGTACTGACAGCCAGAAGAAGACTTATTGAATATTATTATAAAAGTGAAAAAAAAGTTGCGGGTCAAATCGAAGATGTTTCTCTTTACTCACCCCTTGATGGAACCCCGAGACAGGTTATTGACTACTTTGGAAATAAAAGGGGCCATGCTGACAGCTATGGTCATAACGGTATTGATATTGACGGAACAACCGGCGAGCCTGTCTATGCAATAGCAGATGGAAGGGTTTCATTTGCCGGAAGGATACACCTGGAGGGCTCAGTCATAAAGAACTGACTCCCGAAGAAGCTGATTTATTGACTGAAAGTGATATACCTCAGGGGGGTGGATTTTATGTTTCAATAAATCACAAGGACGATTTGGGTACAACTTATATGCACCTTGACTCTTTTTTCGTAAGGTATAATCAGATCGTAAAAGCTGGAGAGTTAATTGGTACTTTGGGAAAATCAGGTTCTATAAAGTCCGGACCTCATCTTCACCTTGAATTAAGAAAAGGTGAAATCAGGGTTGATCCTGCAAAATATTTAAATGATATTCTGATAAATCCATTTTTAAATAATGGATAATAATTATTTTATTAATAGAAAATAGAATTTATCTTTTTTTACTCTTTTTTACTCTCTTTTTTTCCGGAGTAATTATTTCAGCCTCTTTGATTTTTAAATTCTTATACCAGATGTTTCCGGTAAAAATTAAAATCATAAGTGTATAAATAGAAAGCATTATACATACAATACTTATTGTGGGGTATCTCATTCCCGGATTAAAATGTTCCGCAGCATTAAAATATAGCTGTATAAGAAACATTGAGATAAGCCCAAAGAGATGCCAGGGCTTAAGAAATCCCTTTGCATGAATTACAACACCGCTTAATAAAACAACGTAGTAATAATAAGACGACGTAGTAAGAAGAAAGAAAGGAATAAACCCAAGTCCTACAGCCTCCCAGTCTTTTAGAGATGTCATGAAAAGTCCGAGAATTATAATAACAGCAATAGCGAAAACTCTAACGGGAGTTTCGATTTTCTCAACCATCTGTTTCTTCTCTTCAGAAATCCATTTCATGTCACTTTCGCCTCTGTATACAGGGGCTAATATAAATCCCATTCTCCTTGAAGATAGATTATGAGGCTGAACATGTGCATTCATATTTTCAAGACTCTGCTTGTGGGTATCAACTCCGTCTACCGCAAATGATATTGAGAGAAGGAGTGTTGAAAGGGCAAAAAAACCTAGTGCCATTTTGTAGTATTTAGGCGAAATTCTTCGCCAGATTTTTTTTACCGGAATTTCTTTGCGTGTAACAAGTTCGTGAATTCCCTTGGCCACAATTCCAACCATCCATATAGCCGGAAAATAGCGCATAAGAGCGGCATATGCAAAAAAGGCACCTGAAGCTGTGTGCTTCTTCTTTTTAAGAAGTGATAAGCCTATTATTATACTGGAAATCCAATCGTACCTTAGCAATGACCAGCCAACAGTAGGCCATCTAAAGGAATAGGATAAAGTCATAAACAGCAATGCAATTGCAGCAGTTCTGGAACCAAACGCCCAGTTTACGGAGAGGAGTGCAATAACCAGCCATAACAGATCAAGATGGGTCAATATTCTTACGTTTTCAATGGAAATCAATTTTGTAAGTGGTCTTGCGACAAGTACCCATACCGGTGTTCCGTTAAAACCGTGATCAAGAAGCAGCTGTCGCCACAATGAACATCCCATGGGTTTTACATCACGCTGAAGATATTTTACATCATGGACAAACTCTTTCCATTTTTCAGGAGTAAATTTTGACTTAACAGCATCTCTTTGAGAAAGGGCAAAAGAGATGGGTGTTATAGCGTAGTCGTTTTCAGTTTGAGCAAGGTAATGGGTTGTAGTTCTTTTGCAGTGCCTTCCCATCTCCTCATCAGCTGCAAGAATTGCCGGAAGCAAATTAAAATAACCCAGTTCACTGAAATACTTTGGAGTTACATAGTAATGCATCAGGTCGTATTCATCAATATGTGTTCCATTAGTCATGTGACTGTAACTTGCATAATTGACTGTTCCAGCTGCTCCAAGAAAAATAAGAAGTGCAAGAAAAGTTTCGATAGCGTTGTATGAATACTGCCCAAGTTTTAAAACAGGTGTTTCCAGAAAAAGCTTATTTGCTTCTTCATTATCTTTAAATCTCTTTTTGAGAACAGCTAAAATATAGCTTGAAAAAAGTACAACTATTGAACCAATGGTTAAACCTATTTTAATTTTTTCTGCAAGGTCCCGTGATGCCATCTTATACTCCGGTAAATGGTTTTAATAAAAAGTTGATAGAATATTTACGATGGTTACACATTATTATCAAGAAAACTTCAATTAGATTTGTAAAACAGATAAATTGAGAATAGGATTTTTCTCATATGTAGACAGGCTAAACATTTTAAGGATTTTTATGGGACATGAGACAGTTATAAACGATTTTTTAAATTTGATGGGTAAAAACATCTACATAATTGGAGATACAAATATAACAGTTGGGCGGCTTTCATTAGCCGGAGCTGCAATAATTGTTTCACTTATAGTTTCCTTGCTAGCCAGACGTTCAATTACCAGAGCGCTTGCCAAAAAAGATATTAAAAATGAACAGACTGTAAAGACAACCTGCACTTTTACCCATTACGTAATTATGATTATAGGAACAGTTATCGCATTAAAGATTGCAGGCATTGATCTGTCTACTATTTTTGCTGCCGGTGCTGTTTTAACTGTTGGTCTTGGCTTTGCGATGCAGAATATTGCTCAGAATTTTGTCTCGGGAATTATACTTTTTATTGAACGCAGTATTCAGGCTGATGATATTCTTGAAATTGACGGGCGCGTAGTGAAAGTCTTAAAAATTGGAGTGCGCTCTACCCTGGCTCTCACAAGAAATATGGAGGAGATGATCATTCCCAATTCAAACATAGTTCAGGGAACAGTTGTAAATTATACAATGTCAGACACTAATTATCTTATGGGCACCTCTGTAGGGGTCACATACAGCAGTGATATGAAACTGGTTAAAGAGGTATTACAAAAAACTGCAGAAAGCATGAAGTGGCGTGTTAACAAAGGTGTAGTCTCTGTGCTCATGAGAGAGTTTGGAGATTCTTCTGTTGTATTTTCAATTTATATTGAGATTACAAATCCATGGTTTAGCAGAAGACTGACTTCCGAATTAAATGAAGCAATCTGGTGGGCATTAAAAGAAAATAATATAACTATTGCTTTTCCTCAGCTGGATGTTCATTTTGATTCACTGCCTGCTCGTGAGGGAATACAGTAATGAACAATATTCTTAAAATAAAAAAGTTAAAAAAACGGGCCAGACTGATTCCTGGTGCATCACCAGGAACATTAATTACTGTTGACGGGAGTGAACCGTCACGTATTTTTCTTGTTGCTTATGGAAAAGATGACCTTATAGAAAGACCACTAGCTGATATTGAAGAAATCCCTAAGCTGACTGTGAAGTGGCCAATAGTATGGATGCAGGTAACCGGTCTTGGAGATCAGGAGATGCTCAAATCTGTTGCAGAAGTTTCAGGACTTTCAACTCTCAGCCTTGAAGATATTGCAAATCAGAATCAGCGTGCAAAAATTGATATTATTGATGATAACTGTTTTATCAGCCTCCAGGGTGCTCATCTTAATGATGGAGTTTTTGAAGCAAAGCAGCTGGATTTATGGGTAAGAAAAAATCTTGTCACGACTTTTATTGAAACCGATCTTGAATGGTTTGTCTCTGTTCAAAACCGCATTAGAAAAGGTAATAACAATCTGAGAATATTTGGAAGCGAATATCTTATTTATGCGATTTTAGACACAGTCATAGACCACTACTTTCCTGTTCTGGAATCCATTGCGGATAATCTTTATGCTCTTGAACAGGAGGTATTTGAATCTGAGTCGTATAGAGTACTGTCGGCAGTAAATAGAGAAAGAAGGAACCTTTTTGAAATTCAAAGGGCGTTAAAGCCAATGCTTGAACTGGTGCAAAGTCTTCAAAAACAGGATGCGTTTCCATACCCGTCCGAACTCGACCCATATTTTCGAGACTTGCGGGATCATGTTCATATGGCTATTGATGCAGTTGAGGCAAGGCGTGAACATGCCAGAACAATTATTGACATGGTTATGTCCGTTTCAAATCACCGAATGTCAGAAACCATGAAGGTTCTTACAATTATTGCTACAATTTTTATCCCGTTAAGTTTTATTGCCGGTGTTTTCGGAATGAATTTTGATCCATCAGCCTCTCCTTTTAATATGCCCGAACTCCGCTGGAAATACGGCTACTTTTTTGCCCTTGGATTAATGCTGACAGTTGGAGTCGGATTTGCTCTCTATTTCAAAAAAAAGAGATGGCTAAATAATGAAAATGACTAAATAGCTAATCATTTCAGGTCATTCGAAAAGGGTACCCTTTTTATTCCACATTTATTTTGATGTTTTTTTCATGGATGAAGCAATCCAGCTCCAGTTGAGAATAATATGAGTTGTTACCAGTATTACCAGAGTAAATCCAAGTAAAGGGTGGGCTTTTTCAAATATTTCATAGGGTACCATTTCGTGGAATATACCCGATAAAGCAAGCATTAAAAAATCAAGTGCAAGAATTGGATTTACGATTTTCAGCATTTTTTGTTTGTTCATATTATTTTCCCTTTTTAGATGTTCCTAAAACATTTTATTGAAATCTAATCACTTTTTTCAAAGAGGTGGGAAAAAAAATCTACACCTTAAAATATAATTTTAAAATTTGTTCCGCTTTTGAAGTAACAGGGTAACTGTTTGAAGATTAAATGTTTATTAATATTATTTAGGATTATTTTTTTATGCGTGCGAAAAAAATTTCGCATAACATCTTTAATAACAAATAGTTATGAATATTTAATGATTAATAATCTAAAGTTTTTCTTTGCCATAGAGCCTATTAATATGTAATGTCCCTCCACTGAAAACGTATTTAGCCTCAAAATTTGAGGCAAGGAGAAAAAGAATGACCAAAATTACAGAAACCGCACTTAGAGATGCTCACCAGTCGCTGTTTGCTACACGCATGCGTACAGATGATATCATTAAAGCGGCTCCTCTTTTGGACAAGGTAGGATTTCAGTCACTTGAAGCGTGGGGAGGAGCAACTTTTGATGCCAGTCTCCGTTTTCTTGCCGAGGATCCATGGGAGCGTCTTCGTCAGGTAAAAAAAGCTGCACCCAATACCCCTGTTCAGATGCTTTTAAGAGGACAGAATCTTGTTGGATATCGGAACTATGCAGATGATGTTGTTGATTTTTTTGTATCAGTTGCAGCTAAAAACGGCGTAGATATTTTTAGAGTTTTTGATGCTTTAAATGACACTCGCAACATGGAAAGACCTCTTGCAGCTGTTAAAAAAGCTGGAAAACATGCACAGGGTACAATTTCTTATACAACAAGTCCTGTTCATACAACACAGAAATTTGTTGAGATGGCCAAAGAGTTAAAGGATATGGATTGTGACTCTATCTGTATTAAAGATATGGCCGGTGTTATTATGCCCGCAACTGCCTATGAGCTTATAAAAGCCATTAAAGAGACTGTTGGCATTCCTGTTCAGCTACACTCACATTGCACTGCCGGAACTGCCCCAATGGCGTATCAGGCTGCTGCAGAAGCAGGAGTTGATGTACTCGATTGCGCTATTTCACCTCTAAGCGGCGGAACATCTCAGCCTCCAACCGAGAGCATGGCGTACTGTTTACAAGGCACAAAGAACGATTCCGGAATTGACTTTAAAGCCCTTACAGAGGCCACTGCATTTTTTAAAGAGCTCCGTCAGCGCTATAATCCTCTTATTAACGTTATTTCCGAGCAGATTGATACAAGAGTACTTGAGTATCAGGTTCCAGGGGGAATGCTTTCAAATCTTTTAAGTCAGCTTCAGGCTCAAAATAAACTTGATAAACTTGAAGAAGTTTTAGCAGAAGTTCCAAAGGTTCGTGAAGATTGCGGTTTTCCTCCCCTCGTAACACCCACAAGTCAGATTGTTGGCGTACAGGCAGTTTTTAATGTTTTAATGGGAAGATATAAAGTCGTTGGAAATGAGACTAAAAACCTTGTTAGAGGTGGTTATGGCCAGACTCCCGCTCCGATTGATCCTGAATTCCAGAAAAGCATTTTAAAAGGAATGGATATTATTGAGGGAAGACCCGCAGACAGTATTGCGCCTGAACTTGATAAACTGAGGGCTGAGTTTGAACCAACAGGACTTGTAAAATCCGACGAGGATCTTCTTACTCTTGCAATGAACCCCGCAGTTGGAAAAGATTTTCTTTCAGGAAAAATTAAAGCTGAAAAAGCACCCTGGGAAGAATAGTCATACAAAACACTTCCTAATCTTCAAACAAAATCACATTTATCAGATTTTTAAAACGTCTTTAATTTCCTGAGGCAGTTGTTTCAGGGGTTTAAATGTTTTACGGTGAATTGCCGCATGTACAGTATTTGCCCTGCAGCACAAGGTTTCTTCATTTCCTGCCAAAACTACTTCGTATTCAATTTTGAAACTTGTAGATTTTCCCATTACAGCTCTCAAAACACGAATCTCTATCTCATCACCAAATTTTAAAGGATGCTTAAAATCAGCCTCTGCGTGAACAAGTGGAAGAATATAAGGACCTGTTGCAATTGACTGTGGAATATTAAGCCCTGCAACATCCAGATATTCAAAATAGGTATCATGGCAATACTCAAGAAATTTTGGAAAAAAGAGGATCCCCGCAGCATCCACATCCTGAAGTTTTACTTTTCGTTTTAATTTATAAAGAGTCATTAGATTTCTATAGCACACCGGGCACTTTTTTTAAGCTTTTGATAAAAGCAAAATATAAATTTTAAAAAGAGAGTAAAAGTGCTAATTTAAAAATAGAATTTATGGAAAATCGACATTTTAAAATAGGAGTAATTGTTTCATCTCTTCATGAGCCGTGTCAGTCACTCATGTGGAACGGGATTTACAGAGCAGCTAAATCCCGAAATATCGAGCTAATTTCTTTTGTGGCAACCTCACAGGACAGAGTTGACAGTTTTGATATGCATTTTTCGGTTGTAAAGGATTTTGCACTCAAAGCATCCCTTGACGGAATTATTCTTTTTACAGGAACAATAGCTGAATATGTTGAGCCGGGATTTCTCGAGAACTTTTACTCAAATCTCCTGCACATTCCACTTGTGAGCCTCTCCTATCAGATACCCGGTGTTCCATCCATAATGCCTGATAACTATACCGGGGTTGTTCACATGATGGATCACCTTATTAAAAGACATGGATATAAAAACATTGTTTTTATAAAAGGTCCAGAGGGTCATTCCGAAGCTGATAAAAGATTTGAGGCTTATAAAGACGGGTTAAAAAAGAACAATATCCCCTATAATCCGCTACTTGTTTTCAACGGTACATTTTCTGCAAAATCAGGGGTTAGAGCTGTGAAGGAACTATACTCCTCTGCTCTTGCATTTGATGCTGTGCTATGTGTTGATGACGAAACCGCAATGGGTGTAATATCTGAACTAAAAAAAAGGGGTGTTCATATTCCCACTGACGTTGCTGTGGCAGGTTTTGATGATATTCCTGATGCATCCATTGTTCAACCTTCACTTACAACTGTTAAACAGCCTCTTTTTAATATGGGAATAGCTGCCCTTGAAGATCTTCTGGCCAAAATTGATGGTTCCTTTGTTGAACCCCTTACAATTCTTCCTGGTCATCCGGTTTACAGACGCTCATGCGGCTGTTTTACAAGCAGCATAAGAAAATCAACTCCTCCACGGACAAATATTTCCAAAGCAATTACCATTGAAGAACTTACAGCTGTTTTAATCCAGAAAGTTGGAAATATTTTAGGTGAAAACTTAAAAGAAAATTCAAACAACCCGATTTCTTCAAGTCTGCATCAGCTCATTTTGACTTTTGGAAAAAACATAAATGAGCTTGATAATGATAATATTTTTCTAAACGCACTTGATAATTTTCTTTTTAGAATAAGCTCAAATGAATACAGCATCGAAGCAATGTTAGCGGTTTTAATTGAACTTCAAATTTTTTTAAATTCAAATGCATTGCCCCCTGTTAAGCTTGCAAATGGAAATACACTTCTTCAGCAGGCACAGGTTTTTTTAAGAGAACAAGAGATTAGAGCGACCCAGACAAAAAATATTGATGAGTCCTCTTTTCTTCTAAAAATTAGAGAGACCTCTCAGAAGATTATTACAACTTTTGATCTTGAACGATTAAAAATTTCAATACTTGAGACCTTCCCGGCTCTTAAAATTGAGCAGTTTGTTTTTGCTGTTTACGATACTCCCCATCAGTTGACATCAGAAAATTTTATTTTTCCCGAAAAATCTAAAATTATCATTGCCTATAATGAGTTTGGTAAAAATGTCTTAAAAGATGATGATGTTTTAATAGATTCAGAACAGCTAATTCCTGATCTTCTGAAAAAGAGTTCCACTGAAGATGAGCAAAGAGGAATTTACCAGCTTTTTATGCCCCTGTTTTTTAAAAAGGAACAGCTTGGATATGTGCTTTTTAATTATTCAGAAAATCAGCCGTTTTTTATGTATGAAGAGCTGAGGCTCCATATTGGCAGCGCTCTTAAAAGTTCGATCATGATGCAGAATCTTAAAATGCAGTCAATGATTGATGAACTGACAACTCTTTACAACAGGCGTGGATTTTTAACTTTAAGCCAGAAAATGATTGATTCAGCAAAAAGAGTTGGAGGAAAACTACTGGTCTTTTATGCGGACCTGAACGGTTTAAAAAAGATAAATGATACTCTGGGCCACGATTATGGGGATGAAGCAATTGTAGCAGCTGCTGATATTTTAATAGATACATTCAGAAACAAAGATGTAATCGCAAGAATGGGCGGTGATGAGTTCACTGTTATTATTCACGTGGGAGACAACATGGAGCCCGAAAGCAGAATACTCTTAAGACTCCATGAAAAAATCGAAGACTTTAACAGAACCTCAAAAAAACCCTTTCAATTATCCATCTCAATAGGGAGCAGCTATTTCGATCCCGAAAAAGAGAAATCTCTAACCGAAATCCTAAAAGAAGCCGACAATAGAATGATGGCAAAAAAACGAAAATATTACGAAAAGTAGACTACATCATTTGTTTTTTTAGACCTCACTCCGGGTCACGGTTATGGGAATGAAGCTCTTGTCGCAGCTGCAAAATTTTCAATAACTTTACTTGCGACCTTCCTTGCACTCCAACGAGGGCGAGATAATTAAAGTGTATTAACCTGAAGTTCCATTTTTAAAAAAGCAAAAAGTGGCGTTGTTTCGGGGTGTTGTATTGGAATTTCGGTGCACGCGACTGTCTAC
>JAFGVO010000448.1 GCA_016937935.1 Deltaproteobacteria bacterium
AAAAGCAGACCCGGATTCACTTGTCACTGTTGCAGGTATAATGTCGAGCTACCAGGAGAGAAAAACCAAAGCCGGTAAAAATATGGCTCTTGGTTCAATTGAAGATCTCACTGGCCGGGTAAACATTATTGTATTTGCAAAAACCCTCGAAAAAATCGGTGATATCCTGAGAAGCACCGAACCTGTAATTATAAAAGGACGAATACTTGTTGACGGAGAAAATGACGAAAACAGAGAGATAAAAATCAGCGTTAACGAAGTAACTTTAATAAAAGATGTTCGCTCCACAAAAACAAAAGAGATTCACATTGTTGTAGACGGAAGCACCTTTGAACTTACATCAATGGATGACTTCAAAGCCCTCCTTAACATGAACACGGGAAGATGCGACTCCTTCTTAGTAGTAAACACCAAAGAAGCCCAGACATTAGTAAGACTCCCCGAACAATACCGCCTTGCCCCAACAGACGCCCTGATAAACGACATGTCCCAATTTAAAGGAATAGAAGACATCCTCTTTAAAAATTAGTTGTTGTCAAAATGAGTGGATGAATTAGTCATCGAGTTCTTTGGCGGCTACTATTGCTGCTATTGTTCCGTCGGCTACTGCTGTTGTTATCTGTCTGTACTGTTTGTGGATAATGTCTCCGGCGGCAAATACATCCGGAATGCTTGTGTGCATTGATTCGTCTACCATCAGGTAACCCCACTCATCTTTTTCCAGATGATCGTGATCAAACAGGTGGAGGTTTGGTTCCATTCCGACGAATACAAATACTCCGTCACAATCTATGTTGTAGGTCTCTTTTGTTTTTAAGTTTTCAACTTTAACTTTATCAACACTTGAGTTTGAAGCGATAAATGCTCTTGGCTCGTGGCTGTAGAGAATTTCAACATTAGGATTATCAATCAGCTTCTGGGCTGAAAGTTTATTTGCCTGAAATTTATCAAACTGGTGAACCATTGTAATTTTTGATGCAAACTTTGCAATAAACAGAGCCTCTTCAACAGCGGAATTTCCTCCGCCTATTACAACTGCGTGTTTACCTTCAAAATATTTTGCATCACATGTGGCACAGTATGAAACACCTTTTCCCATGTACTTTTTTTCACCTTCAATACCTAAATGTCTTGGTGATGAACCTGAAGCAATGATTATCTTTTTAGCTTTAATTGTCTCAAGTCCGTCAAGAACGATCTCTTTTTTATGTAAATCTACCGAAGTGATATCTACTGACTGTTTAAAGTGTGCTCCTGCACTTTTTGCCTGTTCACTAAAATAGTGGGCAAGCATAAAACCGGGCTGTGGCTCAATAAAGCCTGGATAATTTGAAATCATATGTGTGAGATTTACATTGCCACCTGGAACTGCCTGCTCAATAACAAGGGTATTTAACTTTGCCTGTGCCGCGTAAATTGCAGCGGTCAAACCTGTTGGGCCTCCTCCTAAAATTGCAACATCAACTTCAGTTTCGCTCTTTTTTTCATTTGCCTTTAAAACTTCACCCCTGCCCGCAGGAAGTATGTCAAAAATATTTTTTTCAAGATCTTTTCGCCTGATTCCACCAGCTAACTGTTCACCTGTTTTTTGTCCATCTTTATAAAACAGTACAGTTGGAGAGCCCGTAATACCTAAAGATACTGCAAGTTCTTTATTCTGCTGTCTGAATATCTTAACAAACTTTGCATCGTTGCCATAAATCTCAGCTAAGGATTCATACTTTGTCGCAAGTGCTTCACATGGAGGACATTCAGTTGAGTAAAAATCAACAACAACAGGAACAGGCGATTGAACAACCTCTTTTTCCCAATTATCTCCGTTTATTTCAATAATATTTTTTCCCATAATTTATTCTCCATTTATATTTTTGTAAGACCATTTTTGTCAAAGTAGACTTGAAACCCCATGTTAACAATATCTTCAACAGGCCTGCAGTCAGGTGCTGCAATTTTTCCAAATTTATTTTTTGCAACTGACGCACACCCGCCTCCGCAAACAAGAGCCGCGCTGCATGTACGACACTTTTCAATCTCCAGAATATCTCTGTCCTGCCACTGTTCGATTGTATCTTCATCTAAAGAAACTTCAGGATAAAAGGTTCCAAGCTCCTCCCCTTTTTTACCAACGGTTGCAGTACACGAAAAAATTTTGCCAGTATAATCAAATGCCCACTCGGTTTTAGCCCCGGGACATGAATCAAAAATTGCAGCGGGAAGCTCTTCATTCTGAGCCAGATTTTTTAACACATGAAAATTGGGTTTGTGAAATTCAAGTATGTGAGGGTACTTATTTATAAGTTCAACAACCTCTTTATACATTTCAACCCTCGAATAAAGCTGATCCTGTCTAATCTGACAAGAGTGAAGATCGTAATTTCTCCCAAGCTGTGTCTTGAATTTAGAGTTTTTTGTCCATCCCCTATCAATTGCAAATTGAGCAAGTTTAGGAAGGTCTTCAATATTTTGCGAGTCCACAACCATTCTTAAATTAACTGCAATATTATTTTCAAGCAGAATGTCGATCCCTTTGACAATTTTATCAAAAGTTCCGCCTCCACCTTTAAGAGGTCGCCTCAGATTATGAATCTCTTCCATTCCATCTACTGTAACCTGAATCTCTCTGATTTTTGCTTCTTTTAAAATATCAAAATAATGTTCAATGGAATAACCGTTTGTTACAACAGCAGTATCAATAGACCTTTTTTTAGCCTCACTCAAAAAATATGTAATATTATCAATATGCTTTTTAGACGGAAGGAGAGGTTCTCCTCCAAAAAGTGTAAAATATCTCTTTTTACCTGCAAATTTATTATCCACATAATTAAAAAAAGCATCTATTACATTTTTAGACTCATGCCCTGATAGAGGTGAATACTCCATCTGATAACAGTAATCACATGCAAAATTACAACCGTAATCAGGAACATAGAAAATCTGAATTTCATCATTTTCTCTATCATCCAGAAAATTCATGTATTGGGAGTGAAAAAACTTCTTTTCCTCCTCTTCATTAACAAAATACTTCCGACTTAGCATATCCTCTTCAGGATTATCACTATTATATCTTTCAAACTCGTCACTACTCAGAATATCTGATGTTCCATAAAGGGAGTTAAAGATAAAACGACTGCCGTCGTCTCCAGCTTTTGTAATGATATTATATTTTGATTTCACATACGTCATAATCTATTTTCTTATGATAAATTTAACAGGCTGCGCCATGCGGCCAGATACAGAACAATTTAAATTATATAGGTTAAAATTACAGAAAAGAGTCAGCCTTTTAGTCGTGACAACCGGCAACTACTTTAGAAACCTTTGCACAGCATTGTGCCTGAGTAGTTTCAACTTTAACACTGGCTGCAGCTTTTGCTGTTTTAACTTTTTTTACTTCAACATTTTTTTTGCTTAGATTTTTCATTTTTAAAATTCTCCTTAGATTTAAATGATTTTATTTATAGTCTAAAACAATTCAGAGTGGTTTTTTACCCGTAATTGTAAAACTCGCTACTTCAATGGCACCCTTTGGATACGGTTCGCTCTCTTCAAGTATATTTATATCCATGAAACCTGTATTTTCAAGTGTATCAAGATAAATATTTTTTTCTACCGAACCTGCCCAGCACTCAGCTACAGCTTCCGGATCGTTTCTGTATTTTGCCGGAACCTCTGATGTTGAATAAATATCGCTTACAACAAAGCGACCGCCAGGTTTTAATATCCTGAAAACCTCAGCCCATACTGCGTCTTTGTCATCAGCGTGGTTTATAGAACAGTTTGAAATAATCAGATTGGCAATGTTACTATCTAGATTAATTTTTTCAAAAGTACTGTCAATAAACTTAACATTTTCTACACCGGTTTTTTCTGCTGTTTTTCTTGCTTTGGAAAGCATTCCAGAAGAAGTATCAACACCATATGCAAACCCCTCCAGCCCTACATCTTCTGCCATTCGAATAACATCTGTTCCTCTGCCGCTTCCCAAATCAACACAGACTTCACCTTTTTGAGGTTTTGCATAATTAATTGCACCTCCACAGGAAAGACAGCAACTTGTTGTAGCCAGCTTGCTATATCTTTTATCTATCTGCTTAATATTCTCAAAATTACTCATCTTATAATTCTCCCTTAAGAAATCACTCAGGCATAGGAGACCTTAACATATCTTTTGGTGTCAAAATAAATTATTAAAAAATATATTGACAACTTTGCAAATAATACTTATTCTCTACCAAGTTGATAGAATTTATAGACAATAAGGATTTTAAATTGAACTTTTCAACAAAAACACGTTACGGACTAAGACTAATGGTTTATCTTGCAGATAATCATAAAAAGGGAAATATTCAATTAAAAGAGATCTCTCTCAATGAGGAAATCTCTGAAAAATATCTCTCTCAAATTGTAATACCACTTAAAAATGCCGGTTTTATTACTTCAAAAAGAGGAAGCAACGGAGGATATTCACTTACAGTATCTCCTGATAAAATTAACCTTAAACAGATTATAGAAATATTTGAAGGTTCACTTTACCCCACGGATTGTGCTGTTGATCAATCTAAATGCAATAAAAGCACTAAGTGTTCAACTATATTAGTATGGAAAAAAATAGGCGATGTTTTATCACAAACTTTAGAAAATATAACCCTTGAAGAGATTGTTAAAGATTTTAATAAAAATAAAAAGGTAATCAATTACTCTATATAAAAGGAGCAGTTTATGAAAATAGCAGAAAATATCACTCAACTAATTGGTAACACACCTCTTGTAAAATTAAATACTTTAACAAGAGGCATTAATGCTACTGTACTTGTAAAAATGGAATCTCAAAATCCCGGGTTTTCTGTAAAAGACAGACTCGCGCTTTCAATGATTACAGATGCGGAAAGCAAAGGTCTTTTAAGTGAAAATTCTACAATTATTGAGCCGACAAGTGGAAATACCGGAATAGCATTAGCTTTTATAGCTGCTCAACGAGGTTATAAAATAATTCTTACCATGCCCGAAAGCATGAGTATCGAAAGACGTAAAATTCTGATGCATCTTGGTGCTCTTCTTGAACTGACTCCTGCCAAAGAAGGAATGAAGGGTTCCATTAAAAAAGCTGAAGAGTTAAAAGAGACAATTGATGGAGGTATTATCCTCCAACAGTTTGAAAATCCTGCAAATCCAAAAATTCACAGGGAGACAACCGCCCTTGAAATTTGGAATGATACCGATGGCAAAGTAGATATTTTTGTTACCGGTGCAGGTACAGGTGGAACAATTACCGGTGTAAGCCAGGTTTTAAAAGAGAAAAATCCATCAATAAAAACATATGCAGTCGAACCATTACAATCTCCTGTAATATCCGGGGGAGCACCTGGACCTCACAAAATTCAGGGAATAGGTGCAGGTTTTATTCCTGGGGTATTTGACACAACTGTTATAGATGGCGCAATTAAAATTGATCAGGATCTTGCCTTTGAAACATCAAGGGCACTTGCATCAAAAGAAGGTATTTTAGCAGGGATTTCATCTGGAGCAAATGTTGCTGCGGCTATTGAACTAGCTAGAAAAACAGAAAATACTAACAAAATAATTGTAACGACAATTTGCGATTTAGCAGAGCGATATTTATCAATCTGGTAATAAAATATGGAGAAAACAATGAGCTTTAAATTTGAAACAAATTCAATTCGCGCAGGATACAGCCCCGAGCCATCATCAAGATCTCTTGCTGTCCCTGTTTACAGAACTACAGCGTATCAATTTAATGATACAACTCAGGCTGCCAACCTTTTTGCTTTAAAAGAGCTTGGAAATATCTACACCAGATTAACAAATACAACTCAAGGAGTTCTTGAAGATAGAATGACTGATCTTGAAAATGGAGCTGCATCTGTTGCTTTTGCTTCAGGTACGTCTGCAATATTTTCAACCGTAGTAAATATTTTATCCCACGGAGAAAACATTGTTTCATCTTCTAATTTATATGGTGGAACCTTCACAATGTTTAATAACATTCTTCCTCAATTTGGAATTACTGCTAAATTTTGTGATGTAAATGAACTTGATGCTTTTAAATCTTCAATTGATAAAAAAACACGTCTAATTTACACCGAGACTATCGGTAATCCGGCACTTGATGTTGCCAATATCGAAAAACTATCAAAAATTGCACACGAAGCCTCAATTCCTCTTGTTGTAGATGCAACATTTACAACTCCTTATCTTTTTAATGCAATCAATCAGGGTGCCGATATAGTTATTAATTCATTAAGCAAATGGATTAACGGACATGGTACAGCAATTGGGGGCATTGTTACAGATGCAGGAACCTTTAATTTTGCCACCCCTGAATTTAAACTTTTTAACGAGCCCGATGGCAGTTATCATGGAGTCAGATGGGCTCATGACCTTGGAGATTTAAATAAGGTCGCTTTTGCAATTCGTTTAAGAACCGTTCCCCTTAGAAATCTTGGCGCGGCTATAAGTCCTGACAGTGCATGGCACTTTTTACAAGGTCTTGAAACACTGGCTTTAAGAATGAAAAAACATAGTGAAAATGCTCTCAAAGTTGCAGAGTATCTTGAAAATCATCCAAAAATTTCATGGGTAAAATATCCTGGATTAAAAAGCCATCCCAATCATGAACTAGCTGTTAAATATCTTAAAAAGGGATTTGGAGGAATGGTCGTGGCGGGATTAAAAGATGGAAAAGAGGCAGGAATAAAATTTATTGATAATTTAAAATTGATAAATCATGTTGCAAATGTAGGAGATGCGAAAAGTCTTGCTATTCATCCTTCAAGCACAACTCATTCACAGCTGACTGAAGAACAGCAGGCCAGCGGTGGAATTACTCCTGAACTTATTCGTCTCTCAATTGGAATTGAAAATATCGATGATATTAT
>JAFGVO010000449.1 GCA_016937935.1 Deltaproteobacteria bacterium
ATAAAAAATTATCCTCTCACGGAAACCTATCTTTTCCATTAGTCTTCTAATATTAATTATTTATAAGTTAAAATTAATAATTATCGTAACTGAATTGTATTTTTTAATCTAAATTACTGTTGGTGGTTCTCATTTTAATGAGAATAAACATTTTTAGTAATAGAAGAAATAGTTATGGAAACATCTACTATTATAATATATTATATCAAGTAACTATTAAGGAAGGAACATAAAATTATGGGAAGACTGTTATTAACATTTTTAAGCATGTTTACACTGCTTGCACTTGCCGGGTGTGAAGGCGGCGGATCATCAGGCAGCAATACAGGGAATACTGATTCTGAAACAGATTCAACCAATGACACCTCAAAAAGCACTGATTCTGATACAGATAAAACAAAAAGTACTGACAGTTATGATACCAGTATTGACACAGATGCAGGCAATTTTAAAGAGTGTGCCGACATCCCCGCAGACATTGATGTTAAACCAATTAACCTTCTTGTTCTTTTAGACAGATCCGGCTCTATGGCAAAAGGTAAAGTCACTTCCGGAGATACTTACGCCACAGTTGTTCAGGAAGCAATTGATGCAATTGTGCAACAGAACACCCAGTCAGGGATTATCAATTTTGCCCTGAATGTTTTCCCGTCAGCAGAAAATTGTACAAATGTTTACAGACTTTCTCACGACGGTTTTGATACAGATGGAAACCCCGACCCGACAGAACCATCCATGGATCTAAATACAGCCTGTGAAGCAACAAGTAACTTTTTATGGCCCACTGCACCTATTGGAACAGCTCCTGTTGCCTCTGCTTACAACGATCCCAATGTTGAATTTTCTGACAGTGTAACAATGGATACATATACAGCAATAAGTGATGCCCTTAAAAATGTTGGCCAGTGCGGCGGAACACCAATCTGTCAGAGCCTATGGTGGGCTTATGAGTATCTGCAAAGTGTTAACAGTGACAACGCCACATATATTCTTCTTGCAACTGACGGTGCTCCAAGCTGTAGCCATAGTTTAAATCCATCAACTTGCAAAACATCTCTGGTTGGATCTTCTCAACCCACTTACAGCGAACAGTGTCTTGATGATTTCTGCTCTATAAATGCATCTTTCTATCTTGCAGCAAAACAATATAAACTCTTTGTTGTAGGTGTTGGTGACGAGGCTAAAGAATTTGAAGCTGTACTGGATGCAATGGCATATTTTGGAGGGGGAAACGGCAACGTATGTAAAAAAGATGCCACAAACCCCTACGAAATCTGCCCCACACCTGCCAGCGACGCTGATGGTCACTGGTATTTCCCCGCAGCCAATGCAAATGATTTAAGTGCTGCACTTGAAGATATTACCAACACAGCTCTTTCATGTGAATTTGAAGTACCATGGGATAATGTTCCTGATTATAATCCCGATGACACAGAAAAACCCGTGGCTAAAAAATGTGACATGGTTAAAGCAAAAGCTGTAGTAAGCAGCTGGTTTGCAGATACAGACACTTCTGTTGATACAGAGACAGACACTGCAGATCCCAACGAAATACGCTACGACCCTTCATGTAAAGAAGAAAACGGACACTATGGATGGCGCTGGGCCGATGATACCCTTATCGGGCAGCCATGGTCTGTTGTTGAAGCCGAAAAAGATATTGCCAACTGCACAAAAATCAAACTCTGTCCTAAAGCCTGTGAAAATCTTCAGGTTCACGACGGAAAAAGAATCTGGGAAAGCGTTGGGGCCAGCTTCGGATGTCAGCCAACAGTATCTATCGATTAATAGTTTCCATTCCTAACTCCCCATACTGTAACTTTTTTTAATAAAATTCATTTTTTTGGCAAAATTTTTAATTTTTGTCCGATATAGGTATATGAATGTAAAAAAAATTATCCACAGCTTACTAAATATATTTTATAATCAGCACTGTATTTCCTGTAAAACTCCCATATTTAACAGCATTTATGATGATCATCTAAGCTCACTTTTTTGTCCTGTTTGCAAAGATGCCATTTTAAGACCGTATTTGGGAAGGTGCACAAGATGTGCAGATCAGTTTGAGAACTCAAACAAAAACCACCTCTGCAGCAGCTGTATTAAACATCCCCCTCAGTTTAAAAAAATCTACCCTGCATTTTTATACGGAGGCCCCATAGCAGATGCTGTTTTAAAAATGAAATTTGAACCCTGTTCAGCTCTTACTGGTATTTTGGGAAAAATTATGATTTCTGAAATCAAAAAAAGAAACACTGATAATGATATAAAAGGCACCATAGATATAATTATACCCATCCCCCTTCATAGAAAAAGATTAAAACAGAGAGGGTTTAATCAATCAGCTCTTATTGCTAAAAGCCTGTCAAAAGAGATTAAAATACCCGTAGATATGTATAATTTAAGACGAAACGGTAATCTTCCTCCACAGACAGGAAAGAGCAGAAAAGAGCGGTTAAAAAGACTTGAAGGCGTCTTCTATTTAAAAAAGCCGAATGTATATAAAGATAAAAATATCCTGCTCCTTGATGATGTTGTAACAACTACCGCAACAGTAAGAGCTGCAACAAAAATGATTATTGAGCAGGGAGGTGCAAAAAGTGTAACCGTTATATGTCTTGCAAGAGCAATATAAAACAACTGAACAAATGTTCATTCGTTGAATACAAATCTATATTGATTAATAAATCTGAAAAATTAAAGAAGATTACTCTCAGTAAGCGTATGAGTTAACTGTATAATATTTTAAATTATGCTGATAACTTATTGACAGCTTTAGTCAGTCTGGAAATGGTTCTTGAAGCGGTCTGACGTTTCAAAATATCTTTTGTTACCATTCTGTCCAGATTTTTTACTGCGACTTTCAAAACACTTTGTGCTGATTCCGCATCACCTGACTCAACAGCAGCTCTAACCCTGATAACAGTTTTACGTGTCCATGATCTTAAAGAGCTGTTTCTTAATTTACGTTTTACTGTCTGACGTATTCTTTTTTTTGTCTGTATGTGATTAGCCAATTTATCCTCCGTTACAAAAAACAGATGAGTCGCTTACCCTGTTATAATGTTAACTGTCAAGGTTTTTTATCTTTTATTTATCTTAATAAATTTTCCAAACGTATTATTGTATATATTTTCTCTACACTGTAAAACTGATTGCTAATAATTTTGTAATATTTTTTATTTTTTTACAAACAGATTCTCACTTTGCACATTTCCGGGATTGTCAGGATGGATAGATATGAAAACTGAGTTTGAAGACTCACAAATTATAGAACAGCTTTATAAGGATTATGGAGGAATAATTTACTCTCTGAGTTTGAAAATTCTAAAAGATAATTTTTTAGCACAGGATGCTGTTCAGGAGACTTTTTTAAATGCTTTCAGGGCTCTTTCATCATTTACATATGGGGATAGCTACCTTCCCTGGCTGTATAGAATTGGAACAAATGTATGCCTTAAAACAATTAGAAACAGAAAAAACAATTTAACATCTTATGATGTAAATTTAGATAATGAGAACAAAACAGCATATGAGCCCGGAGAAAGACTGGATGCCAGGAAAACTATTGAGAAGTTATCACAAAAACTGGATGAGAAAAATATGGATATACTGATTTTACATTACATATGTGGTATAAATCAAACCGATGTAGCAGATATGATTGGCATTTCCAGACGTGCAGTTGTAAAGAGACTAAATAAACTTAAAACAATTGCAGAAGATATTGAGGAAACTATATGACTGAATGCCTCTCACATTTAAAAATATCTCAATATTTGAAGAATGAAATTGAAGTAACAGATCTTAAAGATGTAAAAAAGCACCTTTTATCATGTAACAAATGCCAGTTGCTGCTTAATGAAATACGAGAACACGAATATGCTTTCAACTTAGTTAAAGATGAACAGTTTGCCGTCTTTCAGGCAGCATTACAAAATGAGATAAATACTGATTTTTCTAAAAATAACCCTCTCTCATCAGAAACCAATATTTCTTTCATTAATAAATATTTCACAAAAGGAACTCTTTTAATATCTATCGCAGCACTTCTGTTTGTTACTGTTGTCTCAGGAGGAATCTTTATTTCCATGAGAGATAACAGCAATAAAGCAATACTAGATGATAATATTTACAAAGGATCTTTTGCTTTTAAAGTGATTGTCAAAAGAGGAGAATCCACATTTCCTGCAGCTTCAGGTTCAACCCTGCTCGAAGGTGATTCACTCATGTTTTCAGCTACAACTTCATCAAAGGGATATCTTATAATCGCAGCTGTTGACAGAAATGATAAACCAATGCTCTTTTTTCCTGATTCAGAAACAGGCAAAGACAAAGATCTGCCTTACATAATAAAAGATGAAGGATATCACCTCCTTGATCAAAGCATTACAATTGACAAGGGAACATCTTTAAAATACCTGGTAGCAGGATTTTCATCAGCCAGATTCAATCGAAATTCATTTTTGCATAATATTAAAAAAATAGTTCAAAAAAACTCACCTGATATTTTTAAAGGTGTTGCCATAGAGGTGATTGAGCTGGAAAATTAAAATGCCAAAAAAAATTCTATTTTTCCTTCTGATTTTTTTACATACAGTGGCTGCTAATGCCAATCCGGACAGATTTGCTCTAATAATTGGCAACAATAAAGGTCTTGAATCAAATCCAGTTTTAAATTATGCACAAAATGATGCGAGAAAAATATACAAATTACTAACAGAACTTGGTGAATTTGAACCTGAAAACACCAAACTTCTTTTAGAAAAAGATTCCGGCATAATCTGGAATACTCTTTTGGCACTTGAAAAAAAAGCTGTTGCTCAGAAAGCCAAAACAGGTCAAAATACTCTGCTTCTAATCTATTATTCGGGACACGCAGGTAAAAATGCCCTCTATCTTAATGGAACGACGCTATCATTTAAAAAACTTCACAACTTTTTAACCAGTTCCGCCTCTGATGTGAGGCTTGCATTTATTGACTCGTGTCATAGTGGTGAAATTATTTCTGCCAAAGGATTTTCAAGAGGCCCTCAATTTAAAATTAATGTTAATAATTCTATCAATTCAAAAGGCTATGCAATTATAACTTCAAGTACAGCAAATGAGCTTAGTCAGGAATCAAAAGCGATCAGGGGCGCCTTCTTTACCCATCAGCTCGCCTCGGCATTAAGAGGTGCAGGAGATATCAGTCGTGACGGCAATGTAACCCTCCAGGAGGTTTATAAATATGTATACAGCAGAACCCTGTCACAGACAGTAGAAAGTTCAGGTGTATCACAGCACCCCATGTACCACTTTGAATTAAAAGGTCAGGGTGATATTATTTTAACTAAAACGGACAAAAGCAGTGCCAGAATTAAAGTAAACTATATTGATAAGGGCCGAATCTTTTTAATGGATGCAATCGGGGATAATATTCTTGCTGAAGGGTGGCAGGAAGATAATCTTCCAACTCTGTTCAGCGTGCCTGAGGGTGCGTATATTTTATATCATGTGACTAACACTGGTGAAGTAAGTTATGCTGAGATAAAAGCGGTTAAAGGTTTAACAGTTATAGATCAGGACTCTTTTTACAGTGTCAATCTGACTGCACCAGTTGCCAAAGGAGGTCTGTTTAAAACTTCTCCAGTAAAATGGTCAAATAGAGCAGGTGCAGGTTTTATAATTAGAAACGGCCCCCTCGAAGGGATGAAATCCGCAAAAGGAGCTGTTCTTTACTACAGGGGCTTATATAAAAACAGTCTCGAACTTATAATCAAAAACTCTCTTTTATTTGCAGCTGATGCTGGTATTTCAACAGGGTATAAAGAGTTTGGTTTTTACGGCGGAATTGGACGGGTATGGAATATTTATCATCTCATTTTAAGACTGGAAATATTAATCGGATTTGAAGAAATCCTTCAGTCACAGACTGATAAAAAAAGATATACGAGCGGCTTTGCTTACAGTGCGGGAGCGGGATTTGAAATACCACTTGATAATGCGTTTATCTCCCTTGACGGAGGAGCTGGAATGCGTTTTTTCAAAGTTGCAGATAAAGGTATTGTAAACAGGTTTGATTTCCAATCATTCTTGTCAGTTGGCTGGAGGTTTGACATCTTATGAAACTCCTTTTAACAGCACTGTTATTTTTCGTGACTGCATGCGGTCCAGGCGTTGAAGAAGGACCGGCTTACTCTCAATCTGTTGATACTGAATATGCGATGGTGGATACAAATCATTTAAATTACAACACAGATGACAGTGAAACAGATACGAATATTGAAGTCTGTCCAGGTGAAATAAATGACTCCTGCAATTTCAGTGAGGGTTATAGATATCCTGCTTCAATCCTGGAAGGAGCATGGTTTAATCCCCCAATTACATTTAAGGCTTTTGATATTGACACAATTGCAGGCACGAGAATCATAAATGGAAAACAGGTTCCCGTTGTTATATCATGGAATTTTGATGAATCTCCCTCCGGTTCGGACAGCATTAATTTAGCTAGTTATGGAGTACTGCCTTTAGAAGATGAGGTTGCAGAACCCTTAGGTGTTGTCTCGTCAATTGAGTACATAACTAAAACAAATTTTAGAAAAATTGCTCTTTTCAAAAAAGACAACACCTACCTGTTTTACGGAGTAAATGAAGCCCTGTCAGGACAAAGCAGCGTAATGACAAAAATTGAAACCGCCACCCTCACAACAGAACGAAAATTTACAAAAATTATTTATCTTCAAAACAGGTCAATTTTAAATGATCCCTCCCTTGATAAACTATGTCTCTTGGGAGACGGGATAACATGTTTTGACGGCACACAATTTAGTGATCTATATACAGATGATTCATCTTATATAAATGATATTGGAATAATGAATGAAAATGAAAAGCCTGTTTTAATTGCAGTAGGCAGCAATGGTTTTATTGGATTTAATAGAGATAACTCCTGGGATTTATCTCTGTCCAATCTAACAAAAGAATCACTAAATTCCATTTCGGTCCATCCTGAAGAAAATAGATTTACATCAGGAGGAAATAATGGAGTCGTTGTAAATAGTGATCTCGACAAAAAATCGCCAATAGTCTGCAATATGGGAATTGATAACATTTTAACCATTAACTATTTTACTACCTTTGAATATTTTAATACCCTTACAGCAAATGGAGCAGTTTATGGAGGCTCTTTAAATACATGGCGGGACGGCTACTTCTGCGATATAAATTTTGACATATATGAGAACCCGATTTCAGCAAGACCAGTTGGAAGCAACTATTTTGTACTTTCACCAACAACTTTATACGGTGGTCAAATGCGCATCATTGCAATTGATTAATAATCAATTCCTAAAACTAAAGAATACAATTAAAAGTTATAGACGCTAATCACATGCAGAAATCAACTACTTCTTGTGCTGCATCTGTACAATCAGTACCATTGCAATCAAAAGTTTTACTACCTACTTCATAACTACACTGCTCTGAAGTACAGCAAGCTGTAACCATTTCACCAGTATTATCGCACGTCATAAAATCTACACACTCTTCACCGCTTCCACTGTCGTTATCACAAGCAGTAAAAAGAAACATTAAAACAATAAGAGTCATAAACAATTTAAATACTTTTTTCATAATTAAAAACCTTTCAGCAACAGTTATTGTTGCAGTTATTTAATAGTATTAGATAAAGGGGAAATTCTCCTTTTATATAGCTAATGCATCTAACACTAAATTATTCTCATAATTAATACACTATATGTTAATAAATA
>JAFGVO010000450.1 GCA_016937935.1 Deltaproteobacteria bacterium
AACAACGAGTTCAGACTTGGAAGTGATTCAATTTTAAATACAGGTAAAGATGGTCAGATTGGAAGGATAATGCGCTTTGAGATTGAACCTTATGGTGATGATCAGATTATTGGTAAGATGTCTGACAGGTGGAAAGGTTTTTATGATGCATTATCTGCCGAAGGGGTTGTTGAGCTTGTTGATGTAGTATTTAACGGTGATTTTGAACTGAAAAAGGATGGCAATGCACCTTCATATAATAATCTTCCGGATGTTCCTGATATTGGAAAAGCTACTCCAAAGTTAATAGATCTTCCTCCTTTAGATCAGTGTGCGGTTGATGAATATGAGTTTAATCAGAATGTGCAGAATGTAAATGGTACAGATTATTCATGTTCAATTTTAACTCCGGCTGATTTTAAAACTCTTTCGATAGATGATCAGGTTTCCTGTGCAATTGCAGAAGCTGAAAATGCTCTTTCAGAATATACAACAGCTCAGATGATTGCAGATTTTCTTGATGATACTGTTCCAAATCCCAACGATATGACATTTACACAGTTTATGGAGAGCTGTGCTGCAAACACAGATGGAATATGTGTTCCATCACAAAAAATATTATGCGCAAGACAGCTTACTGCCTACGCTTCAAGAAATCAGACATATGAAAGTGTTGAGTCTCCACTTCTTGTTGAATTACATCAGAAAACAACAAGGGAAGCATATTTGGGAAGATTGCTGGCAGCATTTAAAACAGATTATGATACCAGGCTTAAATGGCTTGAAACAACAGATTATCCCTCGATAGTAACAAGTGCTGTAAAAAATAAAATTGCAGACCTTTTGCAGGAGTGGCAAATCGGAGTTCTTGATGTCCAGTTCAATGTTCTTGAAGGCTACCTGGATCCCTCCGGCCTTGCTGTTTTATCAAGAAGTGCAACTGATGATACAGCCAATGATGCACGAAAAAGACTTATTCAGGAGATTATTCAAGGGTGGAGAGGAACAATGGAAGCATTGACTCTTGCCAGCTCAAGATGGGATCGGCTATTTCAGGACAGTGATTCAAGAAAAGAAAAATCTGAATATGTAGCTACTAAAATGATGGATTTATATCTTGGTGCAGGTGTCCTGACAAATCTAAGCAGGGATATGAATTCGGGTTATATGGCAACTGCATTTGGAGCCGGGTTTTCAAATCTTATGCATAGATTTAATGCACTTTCTCGCTCTTTTGATGAACTGGTATTTGCACGGGATGCTGAAGTTGTAGTCTCAACATCTCTTGATCCTCTAAATACAAATGCAAATAAGCTTTCTATATTACATGACAGTGCCAAGAGTGAACTTGAAAAATCAGCAAAAAATATCTCAAATGTTATAACTAGTGCTCAGGAGCAGGCATTAAGTGAAGAGCAGCTTAGAAACAGTATGAATAATGATATTGAGCAGCTTAGATCTGATTTGATTGAAACATGCGGATTACCTGTGGGTTGTGATTTGAATGATGCAAGAACGGATAGCAAGTGCAAAGTAAAAACAGTTGCTGGTGAGTGCGGTTTTTTAATAAACAAGGATGATAATTCATACGAAGATATTTCTGTGGATAGTCTAAGCACCTCTGATGGCGGTTCTGCAGTTTTAAAAATTCAGGATGCTGCTTTAAATGTAAAGATTGCATCTGCTCAATTGAAAGAGTTTTATAAAAGAACTCAGCTTGAGCTTGATACTTTATCTGCTTTTTCAAAAGATGTAATTTCATGGAACGATGCAAGATTTGAGGGGCTCCAAGAGCTTCAGACTCTTTTTGATCAGGAAAATATGATTGGAGCAAAAGGTCTTGATGATTTAAGAAATGCAATAAATAAAAAGGCTGTTACAAGATCAAAACAGATTTCAAATATGAAGCAGAATATTCAGCTTTGGAATAGTATCAAGGTTTCCGGGGCTACAACTGATTTTGCTATTCAAATGGGAATTTCTGCAATTGGTTTTGGGGCAAATACTTTAAGAGATACAGGTGATTTTACAATTGGGATGGGGGAAGCAATTGGTGAAGCGATAACAGCAGATCCCGGTGGAAGCGGAAAATCAGCTGCGATGATTGCAGGACAAATTGGTGGTTTTGCGTTTAAAATGGGTGCTAACGTGTTGGATTTTGTTGGTGATGGTGTGTCAAACGGATTGGAACTTTCCCAGAATTTAAGGGAAGCAAAGCTTGAAAATATGGAGGAGACTGCTGAGCTTGATGGAGCAATTTCCGAAAAAAGGCTCAGTGAAATTGAAGAGCAGCTTGAGTTAAATGATGCCCTCAGACAGGATGAAATTGATACTCTGCATCAGATTTATGATGTAGCCAGAGAACAGCGTGCTGCAGAACTTGCATATGCCGAAGATATGGATACATTACGTGAGAGGCGTAAAGATTTTCTGCAGATGCTTCTTGAAAAAGCTGAACTTGAACTTAGAGTAGAGCGTGCAATCCTGGGAATGCAGCAGAGGGTATCTGATTACCTTAAAATTTGCCAATCCGCACAACTGCAGGCTGGAAGATTGACAGATCTTGAGGAGCAGAGAAATAATGTCAATGAGTTAATTGGAAGCCCTGGAGTGTTGTTTGCATCTGCAAATAAGCTTGAACAGGCAGAGTCATCTTTACAGAGAGCAAAAGATAAAATGATGGATTGGCTTGTTGGTCTTGAGTATTATGCAGTAAGACCGTTTATTGATCAGCGTGTTCAGATTATGCTCGCTGTCAATGCTTATCAGCTTGAAGATATTTTTGCACAGTTAGAACTTATTGAACAGAAATGTGGCGGCAGTGTTAATGAAGATACTGCAGTTATTTCATTAAAAAATGATATTTTAGGCGCTTCATTTAAAATTGAAGATGCAGTAACTTTGTCAGAAATAACACCGGAGCAGAGATTTTTTCAGATATTAAAAGAGGGATTGGTTTCAATTGATAAACGTGTTCGTTATACATCCGATTCCACTGTGGGAGATTTGATGAGCAGTGATAAAAATATACTTGCAGGAACTTTTGATATTGGCCTTGATGATTTTGCAAACCTTGCATCAACATGTAATGCTAAAGTTGTATCTATCGCGGTGCAGCTGGTTGGTGAAATAGGAGATGCTGATCCAACGGTTACAATATTATATGATGGAACAAGCAGATTGCGTTCCTGCCAGCCTGATATTGATGATTATATAAATCTAATCGGGCCTGAACTTACTAACTTTGGTGAGACGACACTCTTTAGAACTCCGGGAAGAGCAATCTCTCCAATATCAGGAATTAATGAATTCAGGAGTGGAGACAGTGCAAATGCTTCTCTTGGAGGATTACCGCTGGCATCACAGTATACAGTGCTTATAAATACATCTCTTAGTGATAATTCTAAAATAGACTGGGATAAGCTCGAAGATATAAAGCTTAAAGTTAAATATAGCTATCAGGATCTTTTTCCAAAAGGCCAGTGCGACCTTTAAAGACTCCACTTTTTTACTATCTAT
>JAFGVO010000451.1 GCA_016937935.1 Deltaproteobacteria bacterium
ACTATCTTTTAAAATAAATTTAAACTTAAGACAAAGGGTAAAAAATGGAAGATCGTTACAAAGGTGAAAAAATTCTGGTTTTTTCTAAAAAATTATTTGATGAGCTTGGATATTTTAATGGCACAAGCGGTGAGACAGAGCGCTACATGGGGGAGATTTTAAAGAAGGAAAATAATCATTTCCATTTAAGAATTGATGCAGAGAATGACCCTTCACTAAAGCAGATTATTCCCTATGTTGTTTTTAAGCATAATGACACTGTTTTTTCATATGTGCGGGGTAAAAAAGCCGGAGAAACCCGTCTTGTGGGAAACCGCTCAATCGGAATCGGAGGCCATGTAAACCCCATTGACCGAAAAGATCTGGATGGCAGCGATGAATCTGAAGATTTTCCCACATATATTGAAGCTGTTAAAAGGGAAATTTCTGAAGAGGTAATTGTTGATGAAGATATTGAACCTGTAATTGTGGCACTGTTAAATGATGACTCCAATGAAGTTGGCAAAGTGCACTTTGGGGTTATTCACCTGTGTGAATTAAGTTCTCCATCTGTAAAAAAACGGGAGCAGCAGATAACCGAATCTGGATTTCTCCCAATAAAAGAGCTTCTTGAAAAACGAAATGATGAGCTGGAATCCTGGTCAAAAATAGCCCTCAAATTTATCGCAGAGATGTAAATCTGAACTTTTTTCATTGTCTTCTCCTTAATTTAAAAAAATGATCCATTAACTTTTGACAATATTGTTAAATATTTTGTTTAACATTAATAAAATTGTAAAAGAGAAGAGGATGTGATTTTGAATTACTGAATATTTTAAACACAGGCAAATAATAAAAAGCGATAAAAATGACATTAAAACAACTATCTGAAGATGAAATTAAAAACTGGACACTTGAAGAGAAAGACCAGTGGTGGAGAGCGGGAGTTTACAAAGGGGATATGCCCCAGCTCACAATACGTTCCGCACTGACCGGCATGATTCTCGGGGGAATTTTAAGTCTGACCAATCTCTATGTGGGCATTAAAACCGGCTGGACATTAGGTGTTGGTATTACATCTGTTATTTTAGCTTTTGGAATGTTCAGGGTCTTTTCTAAAATAGGTATCGGGAGTGAGATTACCCTTCTTGAAAATAATGCAATGCAGTCAATCGCAACAGCAGCGGGGTACATGACCGGACCTCTCATCTCATCTGTTTCGGCCTACATGCTTATTACCGGGGAAATTATTCCCATGCATGAAACTGTAATATGGATAATTTCACTGTCACTTTTAGGAGTGCTTTTTGCCTTTCCATTAAAAAAGAGGTTCATAAACGATGATCAGATGCCCTTTCCCGAGGGGAGGGCGGCCGGTGTTGTAATGGACAGTCTCCATTCGGGCACGGGAAGTGACGGGATTTTCAAGGCGCGGCTTCTTGCAATTGCGGCAGGTGTTTCTGCATTTATCGAACTTGTAAGAAACGAAAATTTCATGACCATGATAAGGGCTCCCTTTTTAAAACTCCCCGATTATCTCGACTCTTTTCTCTACAGATTTGCAACCCCGGGCATTATGGGCATACCCTTAAAAGATATTACGGTACGGGTGGACAGCTCCATAGTAATGGTTGCAGCAGGTGGGCTAATGGGGGTTAAAACCGGTATTTCACTAATCACCGGTGCTGTGATAAATTATTTTTTTCTCGCCCCCTATTTAATTCACGAAGGAATCATTAAAGGCACATCATTTAAAGATATTACAATGTGGTCCCTGTGGGGCGGTGTTGCAATGATGACAACAGCATCTCTTTTCTCCTTCTTTTCAAAACCCGCAGTCATTATTGAATCGTTCAAACAGCTGTTCAGAATAAAAAATAAAAAAAGAGATCTTCTTAAAGATATTGAGCTTCCAATGTCTGTATTTGTTGCGGGCATTCCAATTGTTGGCGGTTTTACAGTCTATCTTGCTCACGAATTTTTTGGTGTGGGCTGGTTCATGGGGGCACTGGCTGTTCCCCTGGTGTTTGTGTTTACCCTTATTGCCGTTAACTCAACAGGTCTGACATCAATTACACCAACAGGAGCCCTTGGAAAACTGACCCAGTTAACATACAGTGTTCTGGCTCCGGGCAATATTACAACAAACATAATGACCGCCGGAATAACCGGCGAAGTTGCAGGAAACGCGAGCAATCTCTTAATGGACATAAAACCGGGCTACATGCTGGGAGCAAAACCACGGCATCAGGCAATGGGACATGTTCTTGGAATCTTTGCAGGCTCAATACTCTCGGTCCCCGTTTTCTACCAGATATTTCACGAAGACATTTCATTACTCACATCAGAAAAACTCCCAATGCCAAGCGCACAGGTATGGAGAGCCGTAGCAGAAGTACTGACAGAAGGCTTAAGCTTTCTTCATCCAAGCGCACAGTGGGCAATATTGGCAGGAGCAATAGCCGGAGTAGTTTTTGAAATAATAGCCAAAATAACAAAAGGAAAATTCCCCCTCTCGGGAGTAGGAATGGGACTGGCATTCATCCTCCCCTTTTCAGACTCCCTGGCAATGTCATCAGGAGCAATATTCTTCTGGTTTCTTCAGCACAAAAAACACAAAGAAAATTCAAAACTAAAAAGAATCTTCGTAGACAACAGCGAAATAATCTGCGCCGGCGGAATAGCAGGCGGCGCCCTAATAGGAATAGTACTAATCCTCCTGGAAACCCTGTAGGGTCATTGTCCCCGCGCGAAAACTAAAACCCTCAAAAATTGCCAAAAAAAAGGTGTCTTTCGCTGTGCGATGTTTAATGGAAACTGCATACGTTTTTCCTGAAAGCAAGACAGGGTAAGGCTAAGCGGTGCTTGTTTAAATATCATAAATGCAATAAATAACATAAACGTCGCAAAAAAGTGCAAGCACTTGCACTTTTTCTACATCACATATTGTAAATTATTTAATAAAGATAAATAATATTAACCCTA
>JAFGVO010000452.1 GCA_016937935.1 Deltaproteobacteria bacterium
AATATGAATCCACGGGTTGCATGCAATAACAAATGGGGTCGCATAGAAGCTTTGGCCCGAAACAAAGCATTTTTAGTAGAGTATTACCAGGCCCTCGCATTATGGAAAAAAACCAAAGACCCGCAAACCGTTTTTCCAGCAGGTACTTACGCCATGAGAATTTACAATGGAGTAAAATGCAGCCCCGGGTAAGGTAAATTTAGATAATACAGCACTAATAAAAAGATACTAACCAGCCCAAATATAAATGGCTCTGGGCACCTGCGTCTACTCACACAAAAAGTCCTATAAAAAAGACAAAACAGACTGCTTTGGCTACTTTATGAAAAAAAGAAACACCTGAAAGCTGTCAACAATAATCTAAAAACAGCTCGGTTTATCATTTCATAAAAACCTTAAGAACCTTTTTAAGAACCTAACCTGGGTGGGATTGAAAGGGTGGGATTGAAAAGGATAATTATAAAAAATATTTCATGGAATCAGTTTGCAAATTAAGTGGGAAATACGGTATTTATCACTTGGTGAAATCAATAGCTTTAAAATGATTTTTTATTATTTTAATTACACTTTTGAATGGGACTACTTTGAATTTATATATGAAATTTCTTTTTAATAACTCAGCTGATTTTATAAAGCTAATACTGATATTATCTTTTTTATCATTTGCAGGTACAGGGTGCAAAGGACGATATGAGCCTGGAAGTGAGAAAAAAGATGGTATTGAATATTTAAATTGTTCGGATATTGAATCTGAAATTGATGAGCAGACAATAAAAGTCGGAATACTTACACTGGAACAAAACAAATCAGAAATTACAATTAAAGGGATTCCAACATCTATAATTAAACTCGGACTTCTTGCGGGAATTCATGATAGTTCAAAGTCAACAGGGGAAAACATCAGTGAGTTTATTCAACAATTTAAAAGGACCAGGGTTCAGGCAATTGCAGTTCTTGGAGGCCTTGGAACTTTACATACTGAAATTGAAGAGAGTTTGAACATTTTAAAACAAGCTGCTGTTCCTATACTTCTAATCCCGGGAGCCGATGAGAGTTTTCCTGAATTTCATAAGGCATTAGCAAAATTCAGAGTAAAAAACCCTCAGTTTATCGACATGACCAGAGTTAGAAAAGTTATAATGAAACAGGTAGCACTCATAAGCCTCCCGGGGTACACCAATCCATATTATCTTGACGCCAAAGATCAAGGCTGTTCATTTTCTTCAAATGATATTGAAAACCTGGAAAATTTTACGGACAGCAAGCATGTACCTGTGTTGCTATCCCCTACTCCACCAAAAACATCCGGCAATACAGGCCCGGACACAGGGAGAGGCAGCATTAATATTGGTGACTCTGAAATTACAAAATTTATGATCGACAATAAAGTAAACTTTGCATTAAGCGGTATTATTTACGAATCAGGCGGCAATGGAGTTTCTATTAAAAAATTTAAACCTGTTCAAAAAGGCATATGGAGTACATCATTACTTTTACAGACAGGCAGCGGAGCAGCTACAGCAATTGAACTTGCAGACAAGGGACGTTCTTCGGGCATGGCTCAAATTGTTGAATTTTCAGGTAACAAGGGGCGATATAAGACATTATATCCAAATTAGCAGGAGTTTTTATGATTAAAAGAGATGAAATCTGTGCATTTTTAGACAGCTATCTTAACATTGACGGAATATCGGACAAATCCTCAAACGGTCTTCAGGTTGAAGGAACAGATAATATTCAGAAAATTGCCCTTGCAACAGACGCATCTCTATCAACATACAAAAGTGCAATTGAGCAGAACTGCCAGATGATTCTTACTCATCATGGCCTTATCTGGGGCGGTCTTAAATATATTACAGGGCGAAACTACAGCCATCTTAAATATTTAATTGAAAACAGTCTGAATTTATATGCAGCCCACCTCCCTCTTGATCTCCACCCGGAAGTTGGTAACAATGCTGCTCTTGCAAGATTACTGAAAATGAAACACATAAGACCTTTTGGTGATTATTACGGAATCAACATTGGCTATATGGGAATAGTTGACCCTCCAATGACAATAAGCGAAGTTGAAAATGTTTTTTCAAAAGAGCTTGATTGTAAACCGAACACTCTAAAGTTTGGAACTGATCCAATATCAAAAATTGCCATTATTTCCGGAGGAGGTTCCTCACTTCTGGAGGAAGCCATAGAGGTAAATGCCCACTGTCTTATAACCGGTGAAGGAACTCACGACAGATATATTCAGGCAAAAGAGAGCAATATTAATCTTATGTACCTTGGTCATTACAAGTCTGAAACAATTGGAGTAAAAGAACTGGGAAAGAGATTAAAAGAGGAGTTTGATACTTTGGATACAGTATTTATCGACGCCCCCACAGGTTTTTAAAAAAATAATAAAAATAAATGATGTTAAATTAATGCTTCTGATAATCTGGCTTTGGATTTTTCAATCTCTTTAACTGAGTGTGTAAGCTGTCTTGATGATGATGCTAACTCAGATGCCTCTTTTTGAAGCTTGTCCACACTAAAATTAACCTCTTTAAGGGCGCTCTGCTGCTCCATTGATGCTGAAACTATTTTTTCTACCTGCCCGGCTGTTTCAGAAAAACTATGTACACTCTTCACAATAATCTCTGCAGTAGATTTAAGTTCATCATAAAATTCATGCATAAGATTAGTGGAGTTTTTAATAGAATTCATCCCATTTTTAGAGCGCTCCCTTATTGAATTTAAGATATTTTTACTGGCTACCAGATTTGTCTCCGTATTATCGATCATATCTCTTAATTCTGATGCCACCACACCAAAGCCGAGACCAAACTCTCCTGCAGCCGCAGCCTCAATTGATGCATTAACAGAGAGAACTTTAATATGCTCACCAATATCCCTGTTATAGGCAAGAATACTCTCAATCTGATCAGTTTTTTCAAGAAGCTCTTTCATAATATTAAGAGTATCCCCAATCTGAGTCAGTGCACTTTCAAATCTCTTTTCAACTGTCAACATCCTATGTGCTGTCAGTTCCAGCTCTCCTTTTGTATTATTTGCAATTACATTTGTCTCCTGGGCCGAACTGTTAGTCTGATACGTGCTGCTTAGAAGCTCCTGAACAATACTTGACACCTGTACAATTGATGAAGCCTGTGAGGTTGATTTATCTGCTACATCAGAGGCAACATTAGAAATTTCATCAACAGATTTTTCCACTTCTGGAATAGTTTTTGATATTGTAGAAATAATCCCATCCTGTCTGCTGTTCATACTTGAAGCCTGATCTAAAAAATACGAATAATTATCTTTATGCTTTTTTAAATATACCCAAAATTGAACAACCATAATAAATCCAATTATTACAGCCGCAGAAAATTCCATTACCGGGGCAACTGAATATCTTGTAAAAAAGCCAAATGAATCAATAATTTTATCAGCTACAATAAAGATAAAAATGGCGATGCTGCCGACTAACGATACTTTATTAGAAAAAACCGATGTCTGAACAACAAGTGCGATTGCTGTTAAAATCATAACAGTTTCAAACCCTTCAAGAAGTATAATAATAGAGCCATTAACAACAAGAGTAGGAATAAGAGCAAACCAGAGGGATGATTCAATCCTTTTGTTTTTAGCCTCTTTTAAAGCAATCCAGAAAAAGATATTTACAAAAACAAGCAATACTGATTCAAACCCTAGCTGCCATGATCTGGTCATTGCAAAGGCTGCTAAAGTAATTAGAAACATCAAAGGGCCAATAATATAAACCCGTCGTTTTTGAAATATAACACTCTGTTCAAAAAAATAATTTTCTTCATCAATACTTGAATTAATATTTGAAGTTTTTTTTAAATCGGAATCTTCAGAATTGAAAAAAGGCTTCATTTCCAAATCGGTTATCAAATCAGGGTTTATACTATCTGACTTTTCAGATTTATTAACTCGTCTATTTAATAATTTCAACTTCATATCTCC
>JAFGVO010000453.1 GCA_016937935.1 Deltaproteobacteria bacterium
GGCATATATCACAAATAACAAAAGGTCCTAAGCTGTCCCTGTCTCTTTTTGATAAATTTGACCATAAAAGCATGTATTTATAAATATAATTAAAAATTAACTTCGTTGCCTGTTTTATAAAACTGGCTTATAAATTCTTATGGGTTTTTTAATTATTTTTCAGTTTGTTAGCTTTTTATTTATCATTTATAAACCGCCTATATTTTTGCAATCAGACTTAAAAGCCCCATTAAAACCGCTCTTTTATTGGCAGCGTTCAACTCTTTTGCATATTTAGGAACAGAACTTCTTCTTCAGCTTCCACAAGCTGAACCCCATGTTTATACAATTTTTAAAATTAGCGTAATTTTATGGGGAAGTCTCGGCTTTTCATTTCTGAATTTTATCTACAGGCTGCTTCATCGGAAAAACGATTTTATCTACTACGCTGTTTTGATTCTCTCTGTAACAGCCATTATTATTTTAATAACACGCAAAGATATTTTAACCGGATATACATCACAATGGTGGGGATACAGTGTAAACAGAAATGGATTAAAACACATATTATTAACCCTGCCGGACATTGCCGGCGGTATTATATCAATGACGTTTCTCCTTTTGGAATCAAATAAAAATATTCCCGCAACACTCAAAAAAATCTACTTTTTAATTTTAATAGGAGCATCTCTGACTCTCGGTTCTATACTTTTTTTTAATATTATTCTTCCCGATTTCTATGAATCATTTAATTTTCCTCAAATCGGTTCTGCAATGTCATCTCTTTTTATGTTTTTTATCATGCTGGCAATCAATAAATTTAACTTTTTAAATATCTCTGTTGAAAGTAAAGCTGATGATATTTTCGAATACTTTAATGATGCAATAATTCTTGTAAATCAGGAAAACACAATAAATAAAATGAATCTGGCCGCGCGAAATCTCTTTAATATTAAAGGAATGTACACAGATAAAAATATAACTTCATTGTTGCCTGATAATCAATCGGGAAAGGTTAATATTGAAATTAACAACAGGAACAGAATCATCTCAATATCTTCCTATACAATCCCTAGTGAAATTACATCTGTTTATCGGGTTCTAGTTTTAAGAGACATCACTGCAAAACAGAAAGCATACGATATTTTAAAAGATGCAAGAAACAGGCTTGAAGAACAGGTTTTAAAAAGAACTGAACAGTTTAAACAGGCTCAAAGACTTGAGGCCCTGGCCACAATAAGCGAAGGCATCTCTTCAGAATTTACAGGGTTTATAATCAGAGCACTTGGGGCTTCTTCCATGGCACTTGAAAAATTACACCCCACAGATCCCCTTGTTGAAGATTTACAGGAAATAACTTTTGCACTTCAAAACGGCAGACGTCTTGTAAAACAGATTAAACAGATGCGTGTAAAAGATTGTGTTGACAAAAGGAAAGTCTCACTAGTGAACATTTTAAAAGAGTGTATAACTCTTGCAAAAGCATCTTCAGCATCAAATATTAAAATAGTATTCACCCCTCAAAAGGAGTTTTATATTTATTGCGATGAAGGAAAAATTAATCAGGTCATCTTAAATATTATAACAAATGCGGCTCAGGCTGTTGAACCGAAAACTGGAATTGTTGAAATATTAATAGGCGAAGAATTAATACAAACACCTTTTAAAGTTACACTTGGAAGTATTGAAAAGGGTACTTATACTATAATTAAATGCAATGATAACGGATATGGAATGGATAGAGAAACTCAAAAAAGAATTTTCGAACCCTTTTTTACAACTAAAAAACAGGGAAGCGGAACAGGTCTTGGTCTCTCAAACGTCTCAAAAATAATCGAAGAACATAACAGTGCAATAGATGTTAAATCTGAGCCAGGAATTGGTACAACTTTTACAATCTATTTTAATCAATCTAATCACATTGAAAGCAGTGTTAATTAAAATGTTTTTTGAGAGTGTACTATTCTGGTTTGCTGTATGTTTAAATATCATAACCCTTGGAGTTATTCACGCTCAGCCTGAAAACAGAAAAAGCAATCTCCTAAAAACCTATTTTAGTTTTTATTCATGCTGGCTTTTCATAATATTTTTATCAACAGCTTCTTTTATTAAAATTTCTACGGGAACTTTATGGTTAATTAATACAACATTCCCGGTAATTATAACCATGATCTTTTTTATATTTTTAAAGGAGCTATTAAAAATCAGCTCAAAAAAACTCTTGTACACATCTTTAATCATTACAACAATTCAATCACTTTTTATTATTATATTTTATTTTACAAATTTTGTTTTAAACATAACCAGCTCTA
This sequence comes from Deltaproteobacteria bacterium, assembly GCA_016937935.1. Taxonomy (GTDB): domain Bacteria; phylum Myxococcota_A; class Polyangia; order JAAYKL01; family JAAYKL01; genus JAFGVO01. The sequence goes on from JAFGVO010000453.1 coordinate 2,292, forward strand.
CTGATAACCAGGTAATATCAATAGGCATGAACTTGCTATCCCCAACTTTAATTATCTGGTTTTTTGCAATTTATATCACTTTCAATCAGCTTAAATCTTTTAAAAGAAACTCAACCAGATACGGAATAAAACTTTTTTTATCAGGAATGATCTTATCGGTATTTCTTGGAATTTTTTTAAGAGTTTTAAGCCTTCTGAGCTCTAATGCTTTTTTTCTTATCAACTACATTCCCATCTCGGGTCTTATGCTCACACCATTTGTAATTGCAGCACTGATAAAATATAATTTATTAGATATTCACATTACACCAGTAATAGACGAAATTTTTAAAACATCTAAAGATGGTCTGCTTCTTGTAACTCTTAAAGGCAACATTCAAATTATGAACTCTTCTGCTGAAAAAATGTTTAAAACATCAATTGATGCAGCCAGAGACAAAAACATAGCAACCTATATTGACGGCTATTTTGAACAGCCTGGAAACGCATCGTTTAAAACCTTTTTAAAAAACAGTGATAACAGGTTCATACTTGTAAATATTTCAAATTCCAAAAGGCATCTTAACGGCAAATTTATCACCATCGAAGACATCACCGACGAAGATAATGCAAATAAACTTCTTACTAAAACAAATGAGGAGTTTGAACAGGAAATTGAGGAACGAATAGTTGAAATATCTCAATTGGAAGAGATGAAAGCCATTGGGAAAATTGCAAGCAGTGTTTCCCATGATTTCAATAATATTCTTGCTGCTGTTATGGGGTTTACTCATGTCCTTAAACTGGAACTGCCCAAACATCATCCAGCCATTTTAGACGTTGAAACAATAATGGAAAATGCCAACAAGGCCAAGGAGCTCATAAACCATCTTCTACTGTTCAGCATCCCTGAAACTCAAACAAAATGTGTATTGGATGTTGTCAATCTTGTACGAAAAACTGAAACTCTCTTAAAACCCTCTATCCCTCAAAATATCAAAATGACCCTTAATCTCCCGGATAATGAAATATGGATTATGGGCAGGGAGATTAATTTAAAACAGGCAATTTTAAATCTCTGTACAAATGCAATTTCTGCAATAGAAGAGTCAAAAGAAGATGGACACACAATCGAAATATCAATATCAACACAGCCATCCTGCAACTATTCCATTTATAAGGGTGTTGAAATTACAGATTCAAAAAGTGTCGAAATCTCTGTAAAAGACACAGGTGCAGGAATGGATGAAGAGATTATGACTCTTGCATTTGAACCATTCTTTACCACAGGAGAAAAAAATGTCGGGCTGGGACTCCCGACTGTTTTAAGAATAGCAACGGAACATAATGGTGGAGTATTTTTAAGTTCCCAAAACAACACTGGAAGCGTAGCCGGGATAGTTCTTCATATTCTGGATGAAAATATAATTGACTTTACAAGTCCCGAATATTCTATTGTCGGCGGAGAACATATAATGCTTGTAGATGATGACACGAGAATACTTCGAATGGGGGACAGGCTTCTCACATCCCTTGGATACAGAGTAACAACTTTTGAAGATCCTCTTGATGCCTTATCCACTTTTAGATCAAAACCTGGAGATTACGATCTTCTAATCACAGATTACCTCATGCCTGGCCTGAACGGAGTTGATTTTGCCAAAAAAATATTGGATGAAAGAAATTCAATTCCAATTCTTATGATATCAGGAAATGTAAATAACGAAGAGATTGAACGTGCAAAAGATGTGGGGATAAGAGCTTTCTCCCGTAAGAATTTTGAAGTTACTGATTTAGCTCAGAAAATAAGGCGGCTACTCGAAGATGACAAGAGAATCTCATTCGCCCCGTAATAAAAAAACTAAAACAGGAAAAATTAAAAGAATCCTTTTAATATTAATATTTATTCATGTGAGTACATTATTAATTTATAAATGGATTCTTCCACCAATAACAGTTACTCAATTTGTCTCTGTATTAAATGGATATACCCTGCAAAAAGAGAGTGTCGATTTCTGCTCAACTCCAATAAACTTAAAGTATGCTGTAATAGCAAGTGAGGATCAGTTATTTGCCGTGCATAACGGATTTGACATTGACAGCATCAAGAAGGCCTTTGAGCATAACAAGAAAAAACAGGCTTTACGAGGTGCTTCCACAATCAGTCAGCAGGTGGCCAAAAATGTCTTTTTATGGCAGGGACGCACATGGATTAGAAAAGGGCTTGAAGCATATTACACAATGGCAATAGAGATTATCTGGAAAAAGAGGCGAATTCTCGAAATATACCTGAACGAAGCTGAAACCGGACCTGGAATATTTGGCTTTAAAGCGGCGGCCAAATACTATTTCAACAAAGACATTAAAAATCTCACACTAAAACAGAGTGCTCTCATTGCCGCATCACTGCCAAACCCGAAAATACTAAACCCGAAAAATCCATCAAAAAAAATGTTAAAAAAAGCAGATTGGATAATAACCCAGATTGCATATCTAAAAACCCGCAAAACAACAGCCTCTCTTTTAAACTGCAACAGTTTGTAAACAGATCTTTTTATAGAAGTGTGAGGTATTCTCAAAACAATTTTAAGATTTGGGGCCGGGCTTATTACGAATTCACATCGAAACTGGTCATTGTAAACCTGACTGCTGTTTACAATGATCAAACTCTGTAGGATTTTCATCAAAACGCTGTCATGTTTCAATGATTAAAATTGAACTGAATTCGTAATTAGACGATCCAGTCCTTGATTTCATTAAAAGCCGTCTTGGCGGCACCTCTCACATCTTCATTTGTATCGTGATTCAGATTGCGGAGTATTTGGGCATAAACGGGAGGGTTAAAACCAAATTGCGCTTCTGAGGCGGCAACTGCGGCCAATCGGACATCGTCTTCCGTATCGTTGCTCAATAAACTGATTGCCGACGAAATGCCAATCTGGCCAGTAACCCCTCCGGCCAATGTCCTTGCCATCATTTCTCGAACATTCCCCTCCGATGAAAGAACCCACCTGCATATAATTTCGGTACGGTCCATTTCTTCCAGTTTTTCCAGCCATGTTGCGAAACCTATGGAAACCGTTTTTCTCACGGCTCTGTCCGGCTCTGATGAAAGTCCCATAAAAATACCCTCTACTCTGGACTGAAACTCGCTATCTGCCGATTGGGGCAGGATTTGAAGGATCCGTTCCTTTATAGTTGTACGGTCATCTTGAAGCAGGACCTCCGCCAGTCGCAGGAGATCCCCTCGCTTCCACTTTTCATTGCCCACATCATCAATAAATTCAATCAGGGTTCGCTCAGGTATGAGTCCCAGTTCATCTGTCGTATTGTTCGTGTTCCCAGAGGGAAACCCCATTGCCGCTCCGGCCAGGTAGCAAAACATTTTATGTCGAAAACCAAAGCTCATGATGCCCTCCGTTTTTCCCTTGAATACGTCGTGAAATACCCACTGTAAAAACTTGTTCCATTTTTCGCAGATGGTTTTTATATATAAACACTCCAGGGAAATTTCTATTCCCGCAACTACCCAACCCTTTTAAAATTACAGTTCCTGCTTAAGGTGCCAATATCCTGTCGGACTTTTTTTGCTTTTTTTAAAAAAAATATTTTTTTTAGAATCCTTTTTGATCCAATCAGCAACAAAGAGACAGATGGGATAATTTAAACAGTGATAATAATCACAAGGAGCAATTGACATGTTAAAAAAAATACTTCCTAATAACGAACATAATATTGAGCGTTTAATACGTTTAATCATTGGAGCGGCAGCCTTAAGTCTGGTATTTGTGGGACCAAAAACAATGTGGGGATTAATTGGAATAATTCCTATAATGACCGGACTGATAGGCTCTTGCCCAATTTACACCCTGCTTGGAGTCAGTACATGCAAAATCAGCAAGGAGAAAGATCAGACGAAGAGTTAATTAAGCTTATTGTAAAAGGTGACAATTCTGCTTTTACTTTGCTGGTGAAAAGACACCAGAGGGGATTATATGGATTTATAAACAAAATGATCTCCTCTAATGAAAATACTGAAGATATTATTCAGGAAACTTTTGTTGCAGTATTTAAAGGGGCCGGGCAGTTTGAAGGAAAATCACTTGTAAAAACCTGGATATACTCAATTGCCAGAAATCAGGCCCTGATGTCAAAAAGGCTAAAGGCAAATGAGCCCGCCCATTTTGACTCTCTTGAAAAGTTGAGCAAGAAAGCGGGATTTGGTGAACAGCTCATTCCTGATAAAATCACCCGGTCTCTACAGATTAAAAATTGTATTTCAAATGCAATCGATAAACTTGAAAGCAGCAATAAAGAGATCCTGATTTTACGAGATATTGAGGGTTTTTCTGGTGATTCCGTCTCTCAGATTCTTGGCATTTCTACTGAAGCAATGAAAAGCAGACTCCACAGGGCCAGACTTTTACTGATGGAACAGCTGCTTAAAATGAGGTGTAATGATGAGGTGTAATAATGAGGTGTAATGATGAGGTGTAATAATGAGTTATAAATCAAATTATGGCAATATATCCTGCGGGGAGGTTCTCTTGCATCTTGCTGATTTTATTGAGGACGATATTGATGAGGATATTAAAGAAAAAATCATTGCCCACTTAAAAGAGTGTACGTGGTGCGAACAATTTGGAACTGCTTATCAAAAAACTGTTATTGCTCTAAAAAACCAGAACATTAATATTGAACAGGCAGATTTTGTAGAAAAATTAAAACAACGCTTATCAATAACTGGATAAAAATAATGGAAGTTTCAGACTCAAACTCAAATCCCGATAGAAAATACTGTTATCGCTGTTTTAAGCCAGCTGTCACCTGTATATGCAATGATATTCCATCTGTGAACAACAAGACCAAAATCCTTATTCTTCAACACCCTCTTGAGAGAAATCACCCCCTTGGAACAGCAAGATTTGCAGCTCTCGGGCTTAACAGATGTGATCTTAAAATACCCTATAGCAACAGTGAAAATAAATTAACATATTCACTCCATAACTCTATGGATATTGAGGATGCGGCACTATTATATCCATCTGCCGATGCCAAAGACATTTCTACCCTTGATTATAATAAGATACCATCAACACTTATTGTGATTGACGGAACATGGAGTAACGCCAGGCAGATATACAGAGACAATCTCTGGCTTCAAAATCTGCCCCACCTCAGTCTGAACCCCCATACCCCAAGCAGATACCGCATCAGACTTGAACCCACAGATGCACATATTTCAACAATTGAGGCCATTGTAATGGCTCTTAAAAAAATTGAACCGGAAACTTCAAATCTGGATAAACTTTTAACTGCATTTGATAGTATGATTGACAAACAGATCGAATATATAAAATTACACAACTCAAGCCGCCGTGTTTTAAAACCCAAAAAGAAAAAACCAAAAACTATTCCACAGGTTCTTTTTAATGGCTTTAAAAATATTGTTGTAATCTATGCAGAGAGTATCCGTTTAAGCAATAATGAAAATGCTCTAATATCGTTTACTGCTAAAAGAATGGTTTCCGGGGAGTCCCTTGAAATATTTCTAAAAAGAGATGAACTGTTTTTTTCGGATGACCATTTTGAACATAGCGGTATAAAAGATAAATATTTAAAAGAAGCCATCGATGTTGATCTATTTCTTATAAATCTGAAGGAATTTTTAAAACCCGATGACTATTTATGCCCATGGAACAAAGGAACACTAAAGGCTCTTTTCAATTTAATGAACTGTGAAGATAAAAAAAACATTCACTATCTTTTTTTAAAGTCTGTTTACGGAAATACTGTTAAAGAAAAATACGGCAACCTTGAAGATGTAGCAGAAAAACTTAATCTCAAAGTCGAGACCCATAAATTTACAGGACGGGCAGATGAAAGAATGGCAAGAGCAATAGCCGTGGCAGAATATCTTCACACATACAGTAATCCCTGAAAATCTGGATATTAATTACAGCAGTCTGAAGTTATCACTTCTTTTGAACAAGCAGCCGTTCAATAAGGTGTTTACTGTAAGATGGCAACTCAGTAAAAACCACGCCCATTCCCTTTGGATTATCTTCAACTCTTATAACCTCGCCAAGCCCCTCTACAGTCTCAATTTCATTAGTAATAACAGTAAATTTCAAATTAACACTAGTGCCAATTTCAAGTGGATTTTTTGATCGGATAAACACTCCGCTTCTTGAGATATTTGTTACATACTCATTAATAAAAGCATCATAACTTTCAAACTCTTTATTAATTGTAACCCGCTCTTCACTTCTCTTTCCCAATGAATCGTTCATAAAATCTCCATTTCAAAAAAGCCTGTTATTTAACAGGAGCCTTTAAATAAACTCTGTAACTTTCGGGATGAAGTTTAATATCCTTCTCAATAACAATCTTTTTACCACTCAATTGTTTAAGTTTCTTCACAGATGGCGCACTGATTCCTTTTAAAACCTCTTCAACATTAGGATGCACTGTGACCTGAATAAATCCGGTTTCTGCATCTCCTGATATTTTTTTAATTTCTCTTAAAACCTCATTTGCAACTGTAATTCTTGATAAAATATTTCCAGTCCCGTCACAAAAAGGACATGATTCGTGAAGCATTCTTCCAAGACTCTCGCTTTTGCGCTCTCTTGTCATTTCGAGAAGACCAAAATTTGAAATCTCATTTACTGATGTTTTAGCCCGGTCATTTTTAAGTTTCTCTCTTAAAAGCTCAGCAACTTTTTCTCGATTTTGCGGCCTGTCCATGTCTATGATATCCGCAACAATGAGCCCTCCTATATTTCGAAAACGCATCTGATAGGCAATCTCTTCAACAGCCTCAAGGTTTGTTTTTAAAATAGTACTCTCCTGATCAGTAGAGCCTTTCCCCACAAATTTTCCTGTATTTACGTCTATTGCAGTAAGTGCCTCTCCCTGATCAATAACAAGTGTTCCCCCTGATGGCAGTTCAACAACACGTTCCAGTGCTCTTTTAATCTCACCATCAATTCCAAACGCTTCAAAAAGAGGTTCATCGTTTGTATATAACTCAATATCATCGAGTCTCCCGGGAATCAGTCTGTCAAAAAACCATTTTAAATCATTAAATACAGACTCTTCATCAACAATAATTTTTGAAATGGAACTGTTGAATTTATCTCTCGCAACCCTTAACGGCAAAGAGAGCTCTTTATACAACAACCCCTCTTTTTTAGTTTCGATAAACTTCTTTGAAATTTCATCCCATGTCTCAATTAAATAGCAGGAGTCCGCTTCAAGGGAGTCAGCGCTGGCTCCCATTGCTGCTGTTCGTGCAATAAGAGCCCCTTTGTCACTTTTAAATCTCTCTAAAATCCTAACAAGCCTTTTTCGCTCGCCATCATCTTCAATTTTACGACTTACTCCACCTTTTTTGGACATGGGCATCATAACAAGATGTCGTCCCGCAAGAGAAATATCAGAAGTAACCCTGCATCCTTTTGTTCCGATTTCCTCTTTGGCAACCTGAACCGGGATGTATTGACCCTCTTTTAAAAAATCCTTTATTGAGATATTTCGGCTACGCCCTGTTTTTTTTACAGCGGGGCTTTTACCGGTAACCGTCTTTTCTGCTGCAGGTGAAAAATCTGACAAATGCAAAAACGCCTGTTTATCAAAGCCAATATCAATAAACGCCGCCTGCATTCCCGGAAGAACCCTTGTAACCCGACCTTTATAAATATTACCGACCCTCGATTTCTTATATTCCCGTTCAAGAAGCAGTTCAGCTATCATTCCATTTTCGATAACTGAAACCCGTATCTCTTCAAGGCTCACATTTATGGCTATAAAATTATCAAGTGACATAACTGTACAAATGTATCCGTTTTTTACCTTTTTTCCAAATTATAAATAATAAATATCAATAGCAACTGGAATAATCAGGTTCACTATTTCTTAACGAACTTTATGAATTGTCTGTTTTATAACAAATGTGCTAATTCTTATCTATGAATTTTGATGCACAACTTTTTCTCTTTTTAAATAATCTTTTTAATGACAGATTCGCTTCACTTTTTTTTGGAGCTGTTACGGGTCTGGGAAACGGGCTGGTTCAGGGGGCGCTGATAACTCCCATAATGTTCTATTTCAGCAGGCAGAAGTTTAAAAAACATTTTGTTGCCCTTGTTATTACAGCTGCCGCAGGTGGACTTTTAGTTTCGGGTGTCAAACAGATTGTCAACCGGGAAAGGCCTCCGGCATTTTTCAGTCATAAGCATGTAGTAATAAACACACCCTTTGGTGAACCTCACGATCCGTCTTTTCCCTCGGGACATACGGAGACTGCATTTTCAACTGCGACTTACCTCTCTTTTTTATATCCTCCTTTTACACCACTTTTTTTAGCCGGGGCATTTTTAACTGCTATTTCGAGAATTGCAATAGGAGTTCATTTCCCCCTTGATACTCTGGCAGGAGCACTCATCGGAATCATTTTCGGATTTGCAGGTTTTAAACTAAACATGAGAAGAGTAAAAAGAGCAAAACGCCCATCCTGATAACCCGATCATAAAAAGCATGTTATTTGACTTTACCCCTAACAATACTTAAATTTTAAACATGGGGATTTCAATTACTAAATCAATTATCTTTTTTGCAGTAACAGGATTGGCTCTATCAGTTATGGCCAACAGTGATCTCCCTGCAAAAGATAGTGAGTCATCAAAAATCATCACTGATCTTCCCGGGTCAGAACTTACAGGACAGGGCAAAAATATCAGAGGAATCTATATTCCTGCAGGGAAAGTTAAAAGCTGGAAACATCCTCAGCTATTAAAATGGATAAAACAGACAAATGCAAATGCTGTGCTCATTGATGTTAAAGATGATTTGGGAAGAGTCGTTTTTACCGATGACCTTCCTTATGCAAAGGGTTCACCTAACGGCTATAATAAGAAACTAGGCTCTTTAATAACAGTCTTAAAAGAAAACAACATTTATACAATTGCCAGACTTGTCTGCTTTAAAGACAATCTTCTTTCATGGACCCATCCTGAAACTGCAATTCTTGATTATAAAACCGGAAAAAAATGGAAAGACAACTCTGAGAGCAGATGGGTTGATCCATATTCTCAACTCGCAAGGGATCATATTGAATCTATAGCTGTTGGGGCTAAAGATCTGGGCTTTGACGAAATCCAGCTGGACTATGTAAGATTTCCTGTTGATAAAAATGCCGCAACGGCACGCTTTCCAAATAAAACAGGAGAGACAAAAAGATACGAAGCCATTGCTGCACTGTTGAAACAGGTTGATGAAGCTATCAATATTCCCCTTTCAATCGATGTATTCGGACTGACCGCCTATCATCCAGAGGACAGTGAGGCTCTTGGACAGAAGCTTGAATATCTTGCGCCCTATATTGATGCAATATCCCCAATGGTCTACCTTGCAAACTGGCCTGCACACTACTGGGACTCCCCGACTCCCGAGAAAACCCATCAGGTTATAAAAGGTGCAATCGAACGTATTTATAATCGCCTGGGAGACAACATTGAAGTAAGACCACTATTGCAGGGTTTTCAATGGAGAGCAGAAAACTGGGGCTACTCTTTTGTTGTAAATCAGATTGACGCCGCAAACAAAGGTGGCGCGTCAGGTTATTTTTTCTGGAACGCAGCAGGAAAGTACGGAACAGTCAGTCAGGTCTGGAAAAATATGGACAGGGAAAAAAATAAAAAAACTGAAGAAATTTTAACCGCCCGCTAATCTATTTTAAATTGAACAACCTTAAAAATATAAACAGTATTAATATATTAAAATCATATCATGGCGCACTTGCTCTATTTATTGCCATTGCCGGAATAATTTTATCCGAAACATTATTATCTCTGGTTACTCAAAATCTTAAACTGTCAAATTTAACTATCTGGGTATTTCACATTATTCTAAGTGGAATCTTATTTGCCGGAGCTCCATATTTAATTTTAAAATACAAAAAAATATCTTACCTGAGCGGAGTAAATTTAAAAAAGAGTTCACCCGTATTAATTATAATTGCCGCAGCAGGTGTAATACCCGCAGGAATATTAACAGACACACTTTCTCACTACTTATACAAAATCAATCCGGAGCTTTTTAATGTTTCATCCATAGAAACCATCTCAAATCTTTTAAACTCTTTAAACAATCTGCACTTTATTACTCTGCTATTGATGCTCTCTGTTGCAGCGCCTGTTTATGAAGAGATCATGTTCAGAGGCTTTTTATTAAACAGTTTTAAAAATGAGACCGGAATAATTTTTACTGCAATTTTAAGTTCAATACTTTTTGGAATTGTTCATTTCAATCTACTTCAGGGAATAGCAGCCGGATTTTTAGGACTCTACCTGGCATTTCTTACTTTAAGGTCTAAAAGCATACTCCCGGCAATTGCCGCCCACATTGTAAACAATCTCACGTTTTCACTATTTTCTGTTTATGAAAAAGAGAGCGCCAGGGAGGTTCTAAAGTCAGGATATTCATATCCTGTTATAGCTCTCTGCCTGTCTACGCTAACAATTGTAATAATCCTGTTTTACAGAATATCAAAAAAACAAAACAATTAAGAAAGTTGGACAGCACCAACAACCGTTGTAGGAATAATCGCTGCTTTGTTTAACGGAATCGGCACACGTCCCCCAATGTACACAGGTGTTGACGCCGAGCACGAAAATTAACAAACCGAGCAACACCAGAAACCGGCCGATAATCAAAAATTTTCGAAAAACATTCATTTGTCTATTCCAATTCGTTAGTCATAATTTCACCATATAAAATCACTGCTGTCCAAGAACCAGCCCGGGGAGAGAACCGTTAGGAGAAGACCATTGAATGGACTGTTGCATGGCAAACATGTTTCTATTACTAATCGATAGCTTTAAGCGCTTTAAGAGATTTTTGAGCATGGTTGGCGGCCTGGAATAGCTTATGTTTTTGATAAAACCTTATTAATAATCTAAACCGTTCTTTTGGGTTGACTCCCGTTGCCCAAACTAACTTTGAAAGACACTGGGGACAAAATCCTATTGGTCTTGAGTCTGACTCTTCCAGACTATTGCTCCCGCACATTCCACATTCAAATGCGGTACAATGTTGAATAGAAAACATATGACCCAGTTCATGAACAGCTGTCTTTAATGTCCGTTCTAAACATTTTGTCTTCTCTTTTTGACTTCCTTGCAAATTACCATTACGTGCAATTGACCAGACACCAACTCTATCTACAATAGATGCCATTCCAAAAACATAGTTCCATCCCTCCCCTGGCCAAAGATCACTTGCGGTAAATCCAATAAGTGCAGCAGCATCATCGGGTAACCCGGGAGCCAATAATCCATTAAGAATATATCCCGTTAACAATTGCTGTTCATTGGTATACTCGTTTTTACGTTTAGCAAATTCAGGCCAATCCTCATCAATGGCAATATCTTTTAATACTACCACTGACAATCCATAAAATATCCCAATATATTCAGCTGTAATCTCTACAAGATCTCGCTCCATTTTAGTTAAAGCACCAATGGGCCTGACATAAATCACCTTTCGATTACCAGTGGCAACCCTTGGATCCACTGCTATATACTCTTTAAATGTCTGCCCTTTTTCAGGGTGGTGTTCCAGCCAATCCCCCGGATTAATAGGCCCCATCTTTTTATGAAGAGGCTTCAATTTATCCGCAATCTTCTCAAGTTCACTATATTTGTATTGTCGGTTTATAGATTTAGTTTGAGGCTCAATTTTTTTTACAACATTATTATCAGAACAGCTCCCAAGAAACAGTAGAGATTGTAATAGTAACCCGCCAACCACAACATTAACCTTAAATCTTTTAAACACTCTCATAACTATATTGACATAAAAATTGATAAAAAGTTCCCGTTAATTTTTTTTAGACAATAACATAAAGAGTTTTCAAAACCGAGGGGACCAACCGAAGGGACCAACCGAAGGGACCAACCCGAGCAAACCAAGGGTCGAGTAAGCCGAGGGTGCGTAAACATCCTCGGCTTACTCGACCCACAAGTAGCAAATGAAAACGCAGTTTCTAAAGCCCTTAATGACGGTATTTTCACTGGGGACATTGTTCCTGAAGGAAAATCCAGCGTCTCAACCTCCAAAGTGGGCGACGCCATAGCCGCACGAATCTAGTCCCCCGATCATCTTAATCTTTTATCTTTTATCTTTTAATTTATTACAAAGGCTCCCCAGCATATCTGGAGCCCTGTTAATTGCAATGCGCATGTATGTGAAACACCTGCCGAAATGGATTTAAATGCAATTCCAGACGGTGGGGTGGATTGGCCAGAAGTATTCAAACCCCAGCACTCTACCTCTTTGTCGCTGTTTCTGATTCCACAGGTATGATTCTTTCCGGCAGATATTGAATCAAAGGCAATTCCCAGAGGAGGTGTCGATTTTCCGGAAGTGTCATTTCCCCAACACTGAACATTTTTATCACTGCTTCTAATTCCGCAGAGGTGATATTCATCAGCAGAAATAGAGTCAAAGGCTATTCCCGATGGTGGGGAGGATTGTCCATAATCGTCAGCTCCCCAACACTGTATATTTTTATCACTGCTTCTCATGCCGCAGGTGTTATATGCTCCCGCTGAAATCGAATCAAATGCAATTCCGGAGGGTGGCTCGGATTGACCGTAATCATCAGCTCCCCAACACTGTATATTTTTATCACTGCTTCTTATGCCGCAGGTGAAACGTCCTCCCACCGCTACAGAGTCAAAGGCTATTCCCGCAGGTGGTGTGGATTGACCATAAGAGTCTTCTCCCCAACATTGTAAATTATTGTCGCTGCTTCTTATGCCGCAGGTATGAAGCCATCCAGCCGAAACTGAGTCAAATGCAATTCCCAAAGGTGGTGTGGATTGACCCGAAACGTTATTTCCCCAGCACTCCACCTCATCGTCACTGCTTCTAATTGTGCAGGTGTAAAATGCCCCCGCCGAAATTGATTCAAATACAGTTCCTGATGGAGGTGTGGATTGACCATTAGTACCATCTCCCCAACATTGAACCTCCTGATCACTACTTCTGATTCCACAGGTGTGAGCAAAGCCATTTGAAATCACGTCAAAAACCACCCCCACTGGAGGAGTTGATTGGTCATAAGTATTTGCCCCCCAACAATCTACCCCTTTATCACTGCTTCTTATACCACAGGTGTGATCGCCCCCTGCTGTAATGGAATCAAAGGCTATTCCAGAAGGTGACATCAATTGACTCCAGAAATTTATACCCCAGCACTCTACCTCTTTGTCACTGCTTCTTATGCCGCAGGTATGATAGCGGGCAGCCGCGATAGAGTCAAAGGCTATTCCGGAGGGTGGCTCGGATTGACCGTAATCGTCAGCTCCCCAGCACTGTACATTTTTATCACTACTCCGTATACCGCATGTATAATAATCACCACACGAAATTGAATCAAAGGCTATTCCGGAGGGTGGGGTGGATTGCCTTAAATAGTCATCGCCCCAACACTGTACATTTTTGTCACTGCTTCTTATTCCGCAGGTATGACTCCCTCCCGCTGATATTGAATCAAAAGCAATTCCCGGGGGAGGGGTCACTCGATTCGACGAGTTCGTTCCCCAACACTGTACATTTTTGTCACTGCTTCTTATTCCGCAGGTATGAAGCGCCCCGGCAGATATTGAATTAAAGGCTATTCCCAGAGGAGGTGTCGATTCACCGGAAGTGTCATTTCCCCAACACTGAACATTTTTATCACTGCTTCTAATTCCGCAAGTGTGACGCAGTCCAGCAGAAATGAAATCAAATTTGAACCCAACCGGAACACATGTTGTTCCGTTAACAGAAGCCGGCATAGTATTAAGGGGGCACTTTGCACACTCCCGGTCTGAAGTAGAAGTGGGAGCAACCGTCATATATTCATCCAGTTCACAATCGGTCAAAGGGGTGCATACCCTGTCTGCTGCAGCTGCTGGTGCAACAGATTCATATTCGTCCACTGAACAGATTGTTAAAAGCTCACAGTTTCCGTCTACCCCCATAAACTGATTTTCTGTGCATTGTAAATCTGTAGAATCA
>JAFGVO010000454.1 GCA_016937935.1 Deltaproteobacteria bacterium
AGAACAGCGGAAATAGCCTTGTATCATACACTTGGCAAGCTACCCGAACCCAATTTTACCCACAGATTCTGGTGAAGAGGCAAAAATCTGTTTATCAATAAAGTCGTTTACAGAATTGGCAATTTCATTAAGAACCTCTTTTTTATAGGTTCGTTCAGTCTGTTTAGGGATTTTAAAAGAGTGGTCACCATCTTCAATAATTTTTAATTTTGCTTTTTTGCCAAGGTCTTTACAGATATCTTTCATTAAATTTAAATCCGCAAGAGCATCTTTTTCACCCTGAATAAAAAGCATTGGAATTTTTACATTTGGCAGATAATCAGCTCTGTCTTTTGATGGTCTGTTAGGTGCATGAAGGGGGAATCCCAAAAAGATTAGTCCTTTAAGATCTTTTATTGGAGTTTTAGCCTCAACCATAGATGTGAGTCTTCCTCCCATGGATTTTCCTGCACCAAACAGGGGAACTCCTTTTACCGAAATCATTTCTGAGATATATTGATATGCCTTTGAGATTGTATCTTCAAGGACCGGTGCAGGGTTTGGGGTTTTGGCATTTTTTTCTGAATATGGGAAATTAAATCTGAAAGATGCAATTTTTAATTTACTTAATATTCTGGCATAATCATCCATAAATTCATGACGCATTGGAACACCGGCACCATGGGCTATAACAACTAATGCTTTTGCATCTAACGGATTATCTAAAATATAAGATACATATCCATATTTTTCGGAAACCTTAAATTTACCCTCTTTTTTCACAACTTACTCCTCACTTGCTTCTATCTTTAAACCGCAAAACTCATTTAAAAAATATTTTAAAGCCGGTATCACGATCCCTTTATGGGCATTTATACCAACTCCTGTATCTACAACAAACCCTTTTATAATTCCATCTTTAGTTTCACTGCATCTGGCAGGAAGGTCTCTTAATTTTTTGCCAGGGACAATTTTTGGACATGTTACAGGGGTTATACCCAGTGGTAAAAAAGCTCTGCCAAAGTCAAATGTTGACTGATATTCAGGAAACTGCCTTGGTCTGAAACCTGCCGTTTCAACGGAGAAAATATTTAAAGTTTTAATCTTTTTTTTATGAAGTGTTTCAACTGCAGTCTGCCATCCGTCTCCAAGGCAGGTGTCAAAAAAACCTACATTAGAGGGGTTTATAGATGCAATCATGTTGAGTCCGCCCCCTCTGCATCCGGCTGCACCTGAGTGACCAAAGGCAATCCATCGGTCAGTCTTTAAATTCTTTACACTGCTTTGCTGCTGGATTATTTCTATAATTTTATTTTTAAAATTTACGGGATTAAACGCAGGCCAGTTTCCCCCTTTGAATCTGAAAACAGGTAAAACAAGAATAACCGGAACAATTTCACCGTTTTCAATCATTGAAGTTACACTATTTTGAACTAAACCTGGAAATTCATAGTCCCTTGGATTTTTGCCCCTTTGGGGTTGTCCATGAAAACCAATTACAACCGGAAGCGTATCACCATCTTTTATCCCTTTTGGGATTATAATTTTGTGCATGTCAGCTTCATCATCCATTTCATAGGATGAATCAACATTTTTTTTGGGAGACCACTTAAAAGAGATAATTTGAATTGGATTTATTTTATCTGAATTATTGTTTGTAATCTGTTTGCTGCTGTCTTCACTCTTTGCAACTGTAGTGTTTACAGCGGGCAATTTGTTATTAACAGTGGAGTCAGTTGTTGCAGACGCAATTTTTTTACTTGAACTATTATTTGATATGCTGTTTTGAGTACTCTCTTTTGAAATATGGCCACCTTTGCATGAAAGAGGTATTGCAACAGCAAGAAGTATAAAAATATTTTTCAAATAGAAATAACTCATAAGAATATTTACTTTTTCAGTTTCCTTAATAATCGGTTTTGTCTGTGTAAAGAGGCTTCACTGCCTTCAAGCTCCTCTGACTGTTTAGCATGATAGATAGCTTTTTTATAATCCTTTTCATGATGTTCATAATATTTAGCCAGATTAAAATTAGCTGTTAAATCGCTTATATCTCTTTTAAGAATTTCAACAAAGAGCTCTTTTGCCTTTACAAAATCTTTATGTTTTTTTGCATGCTTTGCACCCATATGAAGTGCTGCAATTTTTTCATCTCCAGTTCCAAAATCTTCAGCATGAATGAGATGGTCTCTGCCTTTATCTATTTTTCCTGCTCCAAAAGCCTCTTGAGCAAGGCCTAAAGAGTCTTTTACGTAATTTACAGTATCAGGATCGTTGTACATTTTGTCAAGAACACCTCCAAGGGCCGCCAGAGCAACAATATCGAGAGCATTATGCTCTAAAATTTTTGCAACTTCTCCATTGTCTAATCCACGTAAATAATTTTTATAGACTCCGGGAATTTCACTTCCCGGGATATCACCATGTCTTGTAAAACCCAGAACTACTCTTTCGAGATTCTGAAGACTTCTGTCGTTTAATCTTTTTCCAAATATTCGTCTTGAAACATGAAGAAGATCGAGATGAGGGAGGTTATATCCTGGATTCTCGATTCTGTTAATTATGAATCGGGTGTTAATCAGTGGAATATCAAATGATTTGCCGTTAAAACTGACAAGATACTCGGCTTTTTTCATATGTTCGGCCAGAAGCTCAAGCTGAGCAGGTTCCTCTCCGGGGTTTCTGCAAAAGAGATGTTCAACAATGAATGAGTTATCTTCAAACCAGCCAAGGCCGATTAAAAATGGAAGTGTGCCGCTTCCGCTGCTTAATCCCGTAGTTTCAGTATCAATAAAAAGAGCTTTTTGAGGATTTAGTTTTTCAATTTTTTCATCTCTTGCAAGAATTCCAAGAGCTTCTCCAGATTCCAGATATTGTGACGCAGGTTCATTGCCATGGCAGTAGTCAGTATAAATTTCTCTATTAACCCAAACTTCTCCTAATGATGTATCTTTTACCTGGCCCTTTAGATTGTTGTGCTCAATTACATGTTCACAGTTTTTTGAATTATCAGTTTCAAGGGATAGTTTTTCAGAAGCTTTATTGTCAGGATGAATGTGTTTTAAATTGATCTTTTCAATTTTCAGTTTCAGCTCTCTTATGATGTCTGATTCAAAAATATTGTTAGAGTCAGAATTGTTACTGTTTTCAGCGTTGTCATTACTCTCCGTGGCATTGCTGAGTATAGAGCTGTCTTGTTCTTTAGTGTTTTGTCGTCTTGAAAGTCTGTTTTTTAGCAAACTCATTTATTTTAACCTGAAGTAATTCATAAAATCAGGGACAGATTAAAATCTGTCAATACCCTTCATGATCATTTGAATATGGAGGAGGGCCACCGCCAAAATCACCTCCAGGGACATCACCTTCTGCAAGATTATCAAACCTTGTAAATTCCCCTGTAAATTTAAGTCTGCAGGAACCAGTTGGCCCCGAACGCTGTTTTGCAATTATTATTTCTGCAACGCCTTTGTCTTCACTTTCAGGATTATAGACTTCATCCCGATATACAAACATAATAATATCAGCATCCTGCTCAATGGCTCCTGATTCCCTCAAGTCGCTCATCATAGGTCGTTTATCCGGTCTGGACTCCAAACCTCGATTTAACTGGGAAAGAGCAATTATGGGAACATTTACCTCTTTTGCAAGCATTTTTAAAGTTCGTGAAATCTCTGAAATTTCCTGTTCTCTGCTGGTGTTTCTTTTTGAATTACTTCCCTGCATAAGCTGAAGGTAGTCAATGACAATAAGAGAGAGTCCTCGTGATGTTGCAAGCCTTCTTGCTTTTGCTCTGATTTCCATCGGCGTCATTGGCGCAGAATCATCAAGAAATATTGGCAGCTTATTCAGCATTCCTGCGGTATCCGTCAGACGTCGCCAGTCCTGAGAATCAAGCAGATTAGGGGTCCTCAGCTTGTTTGCATTAATCATTCCTTCACATGATAAAAGTCTTCTTGCCAGCTGATCTTTTGACATCTCTAGAGAAAAGATAATAGCGGGAAGTCCCGAATTTATCACTGCATTATACATTACATTGAGAGCGAATGATGTTTTACCCATAGCAGGACGTCCAGCAAGAATTATCAAATCAGATTTTTGCAGTCCTGCAGTCAGCTTATCAAGCTTGGCGTATCCGGTGCTGAGTCCGGTTATCTCGCCTTTACGGGCAGCTGCTATTTGCAGGTTGTCAAAGGTCTGTTTTAAAATTGTTGAAATTTCAGAATATGATTCACCAACCCTTTTTTGGGCAGCTTCAAAAATAAGTTTTTCTGCACTGTCAAGGTAGTCATCAGGATCTTCAACATCTGCAAATCCATCTGCTGTAACCTGCTGACTCGCGTATATCATTCGCCTGACAAGTGCTTTCTGGGTTACTATTTTTGCATAGTATTCTGAATTTTTTGTTGTTGCAACATTTGCTGTTAAGCCGTCAAGAGCCATTGGGCCGCCAATTTTATCTAAATCACCTATTGCAGTCAGCTGGTTTCCAAGGGTGACATGATCTATTGGCAGGCCAAGTCGGGATAATTCGTTAATAGCTGAATATATTCTCCGGTGGGCTTCAACATAGAAATCATCTTCGCTCAGCACACTCTGTAGCTGGTAAAGAACAGAATTATCAAGAAGAATACTTCCTAAAACAGCAGCTTCCGCATCGCTGTTATATGGAGGAATACGACCTGAAATTTTGTTGTCACCACCTTTAAAATCAGCCATTTTAACCTTTCGAACAATTAATAAAGATCAGTTCATTCATTAAGCAAACGTTAAGACAACAAGAAAAATGATGCAGTTTTAATAAGAAAATATCAAATGAAAAAGTGCTATTGTTTCACAACCCAGACTTTAAAATCTGCACTTTCGCCACCAAACAGTTTCGCTTTTACAGTATAAACCCCAAGAGCTTTAATTGGTTCTTCAATGATAATTCTACGTTTATCAAGGGTTATATTCTCTGTGGCAAGTGCTTTTGAAATATCTGCAGTTGTTACTGAGCCGAAGAGCTTGTCATTATCACCACTTGGTTTTGTGATTGTAACACTTGTCTCTTCGAGTTTAGCTTTAACCTCTTCAACCTCTGCTTTAGCAGCATCGATATGTTTTTTAATTAGACGAAGTTTATGCTCCATCTCTTTTACGTTACGTGGAGTAGCTGCAAGAGCGAGTCCCTGTGGAACGAGATAGTTTCTGCCAAATCCGGGTTTTACATCTACAATTTCGCCAGATTCTCCCAAATGAGGCACATCTTCTTTAAGTATAACTTTCATAATAATACCCTCCTTTGTCCTATTTGGGTGAAGTAAACGGCATCAATGCGATGTTTCTTGAACGTTTAATAGCAACACATATCTGACGCTGGTGTTTAGCACAAGTACCGGAAATCCGGCGAGGTACAATTTTACCTCTGTCGGATAAAAAATATCTTATAGATTGTGGATCTTTGTAATCAATTATAAATTCAGGATCCGCACAAAATTTACATACCCTGCGACGTCTGCTGGGTTTACGCTGTTTTTTATCATTTTCCATGACGTTCTCCTATTCCTTATCGTCCAGAGCTGATTCATCATCAGTCTCACTGTCAGAAGAGTCATCAGCTTCTTTTTCAGAAACGGATTCTTCGACTTCAGATTTATTGGTATCTTCTGTATCATCTGCTTCAACTTTATTTTGAACCTTAGCTTCTCTTGCTTCAGTCTCTTCAAAAGTGCTTACAAAAGATATATCAGACGGAGAAACCGGTCTGGATTCCGGATTAACATCTACTTCAATTTTAACTGTAATGAATTTTATAACGGGATCCATTGTTCTGAAGTTTCTCTCAAGTTCGTGAACAAGATCTGAATATCCAAGATACCTTAAGTATATATAAATACCTTTGGCATTCTTTTTTACTGGATATGCAAGTTTGCGACGACCCCAGTTTTCTGCGCGCAGAAGTTTGCCATTACGATCTCTTATGATCTCCTGACATTTTGCAGCGACAGTGTCAACTACGTTACTTTGGGAATCCGGATGAATGATGAAAATACTCTCGTATTCTCTAGCCCTCTCTTTGGGCAGTACCTGTGTCATAGGTTCCTCCTCATGGGTCCAGCCCCTGAACAAGTCGGGAGCAAGGAGTAAGTGTTAAAATATCTGCACCCTGCAGATAAAAAACCGCAGATTTACTGCGGAAGGAGCGGTATTTAAAATAAAAGCAGTGATAATGTCAAGGAAAACTTATTTATGTATGATTTTATAAAAAATTAAAGGCCTGTTTATATGTGGAAAGTATCAGCAGGAGAGTTTTATTGCGTCGGCTATGGTCGTTTCTTCAAATCTTTTAACTACCATGTTTTCAATGTCCCCAATGAGGTTTCCAAGGAGGCACATTGACAGGTTGCATCGCTTTTTGTCGAGGAGGCAGATGTCTCCAGTAATTATCTCTCCGTCGATGGCTTCGTAGATGGATTTTAATGATACATCAGCTGGATCTTTTGCGAGGATGAATCCTCCTTTGGGACCTCTTATTGATTTTACGATTCTTGCCTTGGCAAGTCGCTGGAGTACTTTGCTTAAATGGTTTGCTGAAATATTAAATTGTTCAGCTATTTCAAGTGTGGAAACAGGGCGTTTTTCATCGTAATTTACCGCTAAATAGACAAGTGAATGAAACCCAAGGTTTGTTGCGTCTGATAATTTTAAAAACATGTATCCTCCAGGCAAAGAAGTATAATAGTACCGGTTAACTCTCTTGTCTAGAAAATTATTAAAAGGATTTTTACATATTGCAATTAATTGCAGATTGAATGTCGTTGCGAGAAGCTATTACAAATTCAGTAAGCTTTTTCTGTACAAGGTAGTTTATGGTATTTTTCTCCCATTCACCATTTGGTTTTTTGATTCCTGCTTTAATACCTGTTAAAACCTCAATACCTTCATCAATTGTAGATATTGCATAGATATTGAACATTCCGTTTTTTACAGCTTCAATTACTTCTGATTTAAGGAGAAGATTCTGAACATTGGTCGCAGGAATCATAACACCTTCGTTACCAGTAAGGCCTTTTCTTTTACATACATTAAAAATGCCCTCAATTTTTTCATTTACTCCACCAATTGGCTGTATTTCGCCAAGCTGATTAACTGATCCGGTAACTGAAATTCCTTGATTTATTGGACAGTTTGAAAGGGATGAAAGAAGAATGAATAGTTCTGTTGCAGAGGCGGAATCCCCGTCAATTTCATCATAAGACTGCTCAAAAGTTATGGATGCGGAAAATCCCAATGGATCAGACTGGGCATATCTTCCTCCCATGTATCCAATCATAATCATGGCACCTTTATCATGAATGGCACCGGACAGATTTACCTCCCTGTCAATGTTTACAACTCCGCGTCTGCCCACATATGTTTTTGCTGTAATTCTTACAGGAGTTCCAAATCCGAATCCTCCCATATCATAAATGGCGATTCCGTTAACCTGACCCACTCTGTATCCGTCAGTATTGATAATAACAGTTCCGTTATCAATCTCTCTCAGCATGGCGTCTCTTACAGTTCCATGTCTATATTCTTTTTGAAATATTGCCTCTTCAACATCCTGCTTGCGGATGGCTTTGGCTCCTGCTGATTTTGCAAAAACGTTTGATTCAGCCAGAATATCAAGGATTGCGGCCTGTCTGGTGATTAATCTTTTTTTATTTCGGGCAGCTCTTATGGCAAATTCAAGTATTCTTGCAAAGCCTGTTTTATGAATTGGAAGATATCCCTCTTCTTTACAGATCTGGCCGGCGAACCTTGCAAGTTTATGGATATTCTCCTGATTGAGTTTCATAGTCGGCTCAAAATCAGCCATGATTTTAAAGAGCCTTCCAAAGTTGTCATCCTCCATTGTTAAAAGGTAGTAAATATCGTAGCTGCCAACCAGAACAACTTTTAAATCAAGTGGAACAGTTTCAGGTTTTAAAGCTCCTGCAAGTTTTGGGCTTCCTGCTGAGTGAGATGAACCGTCATCAATTCTTATTTCTTTATGTCTAAGTGCACGTTTTAAATGGTTCCATGAATGTTCGTGGGAGAGGAGTTCCTGTGCCTGGATAAGAAGATAGCCCCCATTTGCCATGTGTAGAGCACCGGGTTTAAGCAGCGTATGATCCGTGGCAAGACCGCCGGAACTCTCCTTGTACTCAAATGTTCCGCAAAGGGCTGAAGATGTGGGCATTCTCTCATTTACAACAGGTGCCCCCTTTTCATCAGAGCGATCCACAAAAACATTAACTTTGTATAAAATATCCGGATCTTCAGCTGGTGAGGTGGAATCCCTCTCAAGTATTGCAAGAGGGTTTTCAGACTGATTATCATTATCTCTCATCTCCGCATTAAAGAGATGATAATTTTCAATAACATGATTTTGTACTTTGGTAAGGTATTCAATAACCTTTTCGCCCATATATTCATAGCTTGAAATCAGTTGTGCTGTGCTCTCTTCAACAACAGGTGTTATTGCACGAATTTCGGCCTCTCTGATTTTTTCATCGTGGTCCATCTCAAGCTGTCTTCTTGCATAGGCAAAGGATTCTGCTCTCTCTTGAAAATGAATCATCTTTTTCTCAATGCGACTTCTGGTCCTGTCTGACAACTGAGCCATATCTTCTTCAGTCAGTGGTTTTCCCTTGTAAACCGGTAATACCTGAAGTGCATTTTCAGTTTCCTGAAGTACAAGTCCCAGTTCATTTGCAACATTTGATGCTTTAGCTGTAAGTTCATCTGCTTTTGACTTTGTATAAGCGACAATTCCTGCTCTTATCAGACCTGAAGCACCTTCCATTAAAATTCTTGGAATCATTTTTTTTAGATTTTTAACCAGGGAATCCATATCTTTAGCGAGCATTTTACCGGTGCCGGCAGGCAGAATCAGAGGTAGCGGGATGTCGGGGGCATCAAAATTGTAGACATAACAGACATCATTTGAAACTTTTTCCGTGTTGGCCTTCTCTTTTAAAATCTTTTTTAAATTTGAAGTTTTACCTGATCCGGCCTCTCCAACTACAAATATATTATAACCTCTTGTTGGAATTTTCAGACCTGTTTCAACTGCCTGCATGGCTCTGTCCTGTCCAATTATACCATTATGGGGTTTAAGTTCATCTGTTGTTCTAAAATCAATCCATTTGGATGGAATAGTGATGGTTAATTGTGTCGGGTTTAGCCTGTGTATATTTTTCATTTTCATTTTCAGCTGTTGTCCTTTTAAATAGTAATTCCTTAAACATTACAGAAAAAATAATTTTTTTTTCACTTTTTTCATTTTTTTCGCACAATTTTTGAAAATTGGCCGATTAAGAGAGCATAACACGAAAGGTAAGGTCAATGGAAAACTCAAAATTATCAACCAAAAAAAGACAATCAGTAAACAATTTAATAATTTTAATGTCAATTTTTTACGCAGTGATGTTTTTTTCATCAAAATCATCAGCAGATTCAGACAGTGGTGAACTGCTAATGGTTGTAGGTGAACAGAGAGTGATCGATGCAAATAATATTGCCAGTTTCTCTGAAGGAACACGAGGCATAATTGAGGTTAAAATTCCTAAAAACGGAAAGAGTCTGGTTCTTACAGCAGTGCGTCCGGGTACTACAACACTGCTTTTAATTGATGAAGAGGGAGAACAGAAGAGCAGATCAATAACAGTATTTGAGAAAAAACCTGAAACAATAATTAATGAAATCAGCTCTCTTATAGGTGATGATGCATCAATTAAATTTGTCAGAATCGGTCCCAAAGTGTTTATTGACGGAAATGTTGACAGTGAACAGGGGCTTTTGCGCATAGAAAAGATCAAACAGCTTTATGAAGGTCAGGTTCAATCTCTTGTGCAGGTGGGGAGGGCTGTCCGAAAGAGAACAAACATCCGACTGGACTTAACATTTGTGGAAATGGATTCAAGTTTTAGTGTGGGGGGAGGAATTAACTGGCCTAAAGAGCTTGGTACAGGCGGGGTTGTTGAATTCACATATGATTTAATGACCGGAGTTCCGGCAGCTACATATTCTGTTGTTAATCAGGCTGTTCCAACATTGCAGGCTGCACAGACAAAAGGAATCGCCAAAATAAAAAAGAAGGCCTATCTTGTTACAACAAATGGTAATGAGGCAACATATTCAAGCGGGGGAGAGATCAATATTCCAATTGCCGGTTCTCAGGCAGCAGAACTTCGTTCTATATCATATGGATGCACAATTAAAGTGCTTCCAAGACTTGATGCGGAATCCGGCATGATTGATCTGGAAATTGAGGCGGAGGTCTCAGAGCTGACAGAGACTAATCAGGATGCTCCCGGCAGAACAGTGTCTAAAGTAAGTACACTTGTACACCTGGGTTTAGGTCAGTCTATTGTGCTGTCAGGCTTAAATTCAGAAACTCAAAGCAGATCAAAAACAGGCATTCCAGGATTGTCAGGTATTCCAATAATAGGGTTACTGTTTGGAACACATAAAAAACGTATGGAAAAAACAACAGGCCTTGTGGCAATAACACCGGTAGTAATTGATAATGTAGACAGAGACAGCCGAAGGCAGATAGATGAAGCTCTTAAAAAATTCTCAAAATTTTGATTAATAAAAAATTCTCATCCCTTGGATTCTTTCCAAAAAAAGGGGAGAGGGGAGCTATGAGCAGCTGAGAAAAATATTGGGAAAAGGTTTGTAGAATTTTTTTAGAAATTCAGGAATAGAACTCTTTGATGAGGTGTTGTTAAGTCAGGTACACGTTTTAATCCTCGCGCTTTGTTCAAGGGCATTAAGCCTCCAGTAAACTTCATACCCCCCGACCCCTTCTCTCAAAAATGAGAGGAGGGGATTCTTTTTTTATTTAAGATTGAATAATGAAAATTAAAGTAATTTTTTTACCAGTTACCAGTTACCAGTTTAGTTTAAATATCTTTACAAAAGATATTTAATGGACACCTTTTTGTTGTGCGGAAAGTAGGCTTTAAGGAGATATATTGTGGATAAATATAATAAAAACAGCAGACATATGACAGAGGGTGTTGAACGTACAGCAAACAGAGCAATGCTTAAGGCTGTGGGTTTTAAAGATGAAGATTTTGTTAAACCGATTATTGGGGTGGCCAGTGCTGGAAGTGATGTTTCCCCGTGTAATTGTCATCACGATGATCTGGCGGATGTTGCCCGTGACTATTTGAATAATCATAATATGAAGGGGGTGAGGTTCAATACCTTTGTGGTAACTGACGGGGAGGCAATGGGGCATGAGGGAATGAAGGCGTCCCTTGTGAGTCGTGAGGTTATTGCTGATACAATTGAGTTGGTCAGCCGTGGGCATCAGCTTGATGCTGTTTTTGGAATAGGTGGATGTGATAAAACTATTCCTGGAACTGTAATGCCCATGGCGCGTTTAAATATTCCGTCGATTTTTTTATATGGAGGAACAATTAAAGCGGGGCATTATAACGGGAGAGCAATTGATATTGTTTCTGCATTTGAAGCTGTGGGTGCTTTTAAAGCAGGAAAAATCACCAAAACTGTAAGACTGGGAATAGAGAAAAATGCCTGTCCAGGACCAGGGGCATGCGGGGGAATGTACACTGCAAATACTATGGCAAGTGCAATGGAGGCAATAGGAATGAGTCTTCCGGGAAGTTCAGGTATTCCTGCTGTTGACCCGGAAAAATATGAGAGTGTAAAAGCATCTGCAGAGGCACTGATTTATCTTATTAAAAATAATATTACCCCAAGAGATATTATGACACGAAAGGCTTTTGAAAATGCTATCCGTGTAGTAATGGCCCTTGGAGGGTCAACAAATGCTGTTCTCCATTTAATAGCTTTGGGGAGAGAGGCAGATGTTTCGCTTACGATAGATGATTTTAATTACTATTCTGATACAACACCAATATTGGCAGATATGAAGCCCGCAGGAAAATATGTGATGGAGGATTTACACAGAGCAGGAGGTGTCCCTCTTGTTATGAAAATGCTTCTTGATGAAGGTCTGCTTCATGGAGATTGCCTCACTGTAACGGGAAAAAGTGTTGAGGCAAATCTCAAGGATGTGAAAGGATTGTCTGATAATCAGAAGGTTGTATATCCCATATCTTCACCTGTTAAAACTACGGGACCCATTGTCGTTTTAAAGGGAAACCTTGCTCCTGAAGGTGCAGTTCTAAAAACATGCGGACTTTCTGAAGTTGAACACCAGGGCCCTGCACGGGTTTTTGACAGTGAAGAAGAAGCCATGAATGCCATTTTAGGAGGAGGAGTTGTCAAGGGTGATGTTGTGGTTATCAGATACGAAGGACCAAAGGGCGGGCCCGGAATGAGGGAGATGCTTGCACCTACTTCTGCCATTGCAGGAGCCGGTCTTATTAATGATGTGGCATTAATTACTGACGGAAGGTTTTCAGGGGGAAGCCATGGAATGGTTGTGGGACATATTACTCCCGAAGCCCAGACCAAAGGTCCAATAGCCGCAATTAAAGAGGGGGATATTGTTACCATAAGTTCCGGAAAGAAAACCATTTCTGTAAATCTTAAACCTGAAGAGATTGAACAAAGATTAAAAAATTGGACTCCCCGTAATACAGGATATGATCGCGGTGCTCTTGCTAAATTTGCAAAACTGTGCAGGTCTGCATCAGAAGGTGCCATAACTTCATAAAATATATTTAATAAGCAGTTTTAATTTCTTCATAATTGTTGTTTCCAATAAAAAACTTACATTCTGGTGGTTTTTTTAATCTTAATTAATTTTTAATTGTCAGATAATTCGGTGTTTTACTACATACATCATGATGGCATGACCTTTGCTTGTGTTCACAAGAAGAGTGTTTGAAACTAATAAAAAGCACATAAAGAAACGGAGTTAAGATGACGGTTAAAAATGCCATGAAGTTTATCGATGAAGGACAGGTTGATTCTGATTTGAGAAAAAAGTTATACAACGCAAATACAATTGATGAGATGTATAAAATACTTGGAGATATGAATCTGTCGTTTTCTGCGGCTCAATTTGAAGAGGCTTACACAAACAGGCTTGTTAATTGTCAGCATGAAGATTTTGCAGAACAACTTAAAGAATTTAAACTTTGGTGGGAAATGCTTAACCAGATAAATGGAGGTGCAGGCTCTGCATCAGTCAGTTCATGTGAAACCGGCGGCAGCTGCAGCACAAAATCATGCGGCTCCTGTTGTGGATAAAAAAGATATTTTCTCTAATATTGACATTAAGAGATGCGGACAATTTTTTTGAGCTGAAAAAGCAGTGATTAAACTACTTTTATGATAAGTAGAGCATAAACAATTAATATTAATCACGCTTTTTGGCGAAAACAAAAGAGAGTCCATATGAAAAAGAAGATCATTATTGAGATGGTAAAATTCCACAGTTCAGTTGTGGTATTTATTTTAGGAGCATTGTTTATAAGCGGATGCAAAGGAACATCTGCTGCAGGGGAGGGTAGTTCTACTATTGCAGAAGGTAATAGTGGACAGGTGGAGGATGATTTTGTGATGCCCGTTGTGACCTCCAAGTCTAATGAACAGTTGGATGGCCAGGTAAAAACAACAAAAGAGGTTCCCGTCTGTGATAATCCTGACATGTTAAGAGTTTCAGGAAGCAGGGTTGTGGACGGCAACGGTAAAGATGTTGTGTTGCGTGGTGTTGCGTTTGGTAACAATGTTTGGAACGACGAAGAAGTTCCCCTTTTACATCACAACGAAACAGATTTTGAAAATCTTGCACAGATGGGTATGAATGCTGTCAGGTTTTATCTTAATTATAAAACTTTCGAAGATGATAAGGCTCCTGGAAAGTACAAAGATTCGGGGTGGAAATGGATGGACGACAATGTGGCCTGGGCCAAAAAGCATGGCATTTATCTGATTTTAAATATGCATGTTCCTCAGGGAGGGTATCAGTCCCTTGGGGAAGGGAAAGCCCTTTGGGATGATCCATCTGCACAGGAGCGTCTTATTAATTTATGGTCGGCTATTGCAAAGCGTTACAAGAATGAGTCTATAGTTGCAGGGTACGACTTTTTAAATGAGCCGGTAGTAAGCAGGTCCCGCAGTCAGTGGCATGAACTGGCAGGCAGGCTTGTGTCTGAAGTTCGTAAGGTTGACCCGTATCATATTTTCTTTATTGAGCGTATTAACGGGGTTGAAGGGGATTGGAATGAAGACAGTGCCCGTAATTTCTTTTTGGTTGACGATCCAAATATCGTGTATGAGTTTCATTTTTATAAACCCTTTCATTTTACCCATCAGGGTGCCCCATGGGTTGATTTTGCGGCCCTTGATACAAGTTGGCCGGATGAAAGTCGCGTGGGCATTGAATGGTTTTTAACAAAGTGGGAGACGGCTACCTTTTCTAATCCTGTACTAAAAGAAGGTGATAGCGACTGGGCCTTTTATGAGGGAGTCCCATATTTGGTGCCCGATGACAAGAAGGTGATTGGAAAACCGACTCTGGCCTGCAGTGCCAATGAGGGAAAAGCGTTTTTTGACGATGTGGTGCTGGAAGAGGTTGATGAAAACGGAAAGGTTGTGAATACACTTCGCACCATTAACCTGACCACAAAGCGCGGGTGGTACTTTTGGAATCCCGGCAACAAAGGTGAGGCAGCAGAAGAAACCGGCGGCCACGGTGACGACTCAGCATTGAGCATGTCAAAAAATGTGTCCGATAGTAATCTTGGTGCAGAAATTTTTCAGGTGAAGCTCGAAAAAGGCAAGCGTTACCGCATCAGTGGATGGATGAAAGGGGAGAACATAGGCGCTAACACCAAATGTCAGATAAGGCTGGATATTTCAAGCGCTAAAGTACCACTGCATAAATGGGATAAAGCTTTTCTTGAGCAGGAGCTTAACGCTTATTTGGCATGGGGGAAAAAACATGACGTACCGCTTTTTTTAGGGGAGTTCGGAACAATCACAGCAAGTTTTAAAGAGGGAAGAGGCGGTGAAAAGTGGGTTGCTGATATGCTGGATCTGTTAATGAAAAGCAATATCAACTGGACATACCATGCGTATCACGAAGATGCATTTTCACTATACGGAGACCCCTCCAGACTGCCAAATGATGACACCGCCAATAAACCATTAATTTTAGAATTAAAAAAAGCCCTCACCGGAAAACAGTAATTTTTTAGTTTGATTTCCTCCAGCAGCATAATAAAAGACGTGTTTTGTGCTGTCCTCACTGCTGTTTCACATGGCCATGTGCTGTCTGTTTACCAGGAATTATTCGAATGTTTCAAAGATCACTTTTGAACTGAATTGCTAACCCGACTTCGACAATTTTTTGTTAAATTTGGATAAAAAACGGGGTTTCAATCTTGTAAGTGCTTGAAATTATTAGATGTTGGA
>JAFGVO010000455.1 GCA_016937935.1 Deltaproteobacteria bacterium
CCCTTTACCGTCGGAAACATCAGTACTGACACGTTCAAACTCTCCGTAAGAATAAGCCTCTTTACCTCCAAGGTATGCAACAGTGGGCATCTGCTCAATTTCACCATTTGGCTGAAATGTCAATCGGGTCTCAATGAGCGCTTCAATAGTTGGAGCCGGATTACTCTTTACAAACAGATTGACATTTCCAACTGCAAATGTGCTGTTATAAGGCACAGATGTATATATGACACTCTCTTTATTAGATGGAAAAGATTTTATAAACGAGAAATCCATAAATCCGTAAATGGATAACTGTTTATCGTCACCTTCATCTACGCTGAGCAGCTGAGTCTGAAAATCATCCCTTTCATTTTGTGCTTCATCAAGGCGGGTTTCCATCTCATGTTTAAATTCATCGTACTGTTTTTGCTGAGAAACAAGCTGCTCCTGCTGTTTTTCAACAGTATAAAGCAGGGAGTCCAGCTTTTTAGATATTTCGTTATCATATACATCTGAATCAGAAACTGCTCCTGTACCATTTTCAGTATCAGTATCAGTATTCTGTGAAATTTCCTGAGCTTTAACAGTAAAAGGGGACAGAACCAACATGGTCAAAACTAGTGCATTTTTTAAATATTTAAACTTAATCATAACGTTTTTTCTGACTTTCTTTTAATTATTGACAAGTACACGCTAGAGTGCCCACAAAAATATCCAAACCCTCATTAACCACACAGATAGGATAATCCATAGGGTAAAAGAGACTTTCTGTGCAGTCGCAGCAGGAGTAATCACCTATGCAGTCTGAAGGCTGACAGTCTTGAATGGTGCAAAATCCTGCCACGTCAGGTTTACCGGGATCTTTCAGACACATGGCTGCTTCAAATCCGGAACAATCATCATCTGTCATACAGCTCTCTCCAAGTCCAAATTCACCGTTCGTTGTATCGGTTGCAGTATCGGAATCACTTCCCTGGTCTAATGAATCAGAGCCCGTATCAGAGCCAGTATCAGTTGCAGTATCAAATTCAAAATCTTCTTCCAGACAGATTTTAAAGTCAGAATTCCACTCATAACCCTTGCTGCAGCGGTCACTGTCATCCATAGAACATCCTATAAGTAAAGATGCTGACAAAATACCTGTAAGTATCTGCAAAAATTTAACAAAAGATCTGTTCTGTTTAGATAGGGTAAATATCATGTGCACTCCTTTGCGAAAGATAGGGAAAAGCCCAAAAATAACAGAATTAAAATAACAGAATTAAATCATTTAATCCTGATTTACGTGACAATAATATTAGCAGATAAATGAGTATCAGCAAAATAAATAAAAATTCTATTTGGTAATCCGTATATTGTTTCCGTATATTGTTAATGAAAAATAAAATGTGAATATTAAAGATTAAAGCAGTTTTACAGCCCTCTGTAGTTTTGGGCGCTGTAGAGTGTTCCGCTTGGGATTACATTGGTTGTAATTACCGGGACAAGGGCTCCTGGGAGTACAGACTCAACGGGGTGTTCGCCGTTTGGTCCTCCCAGATCTGTGCGGAGCCAGCCCGGATCAAGAGCATTTATTGTTACTCCTGTATCTTTTAACTGTGCAGCCATATCAAACACGAATTTGTCAACAGCGTGCTTGGAACAGCCGTAAGGAGTCATCTGGGGAATATCCGGAATGCCGCTTGATGTTATTATAACTCGTCCGTAGCCTTTTTTTACCATATCCTGAATCAGACCGTTTGTAATAATAACCTGTGAAAAAAAGTTTATCTGAAAAAGATCTTTCCACTCTTCCATTGAAATATCATAAACCTCTTTCCACTCATTTTGAATTGCCGCATTATTAAAAAGAATATCAACAGCGCCGACTTTCTGTTTAACACTATCAACAATCACCTGCGCACCATTGTCAGTATTTAACTCCCCTGATACAACTTCAACTTTTACTTCAAATTTTTTAAGAAGTTCCAGGGTTTTTTCAACACTTTTTTCACTTCGTCCGTGAACAATAATATTTACTCCGTGCTGTGCAAGTCCCATAGCTATCTGTTGACCGATACCCCTGCTTGATCCAGTTACTAAAGCCCATTTACCTTTTAAATTATCCATTATTTTTACTCCAAAAACATAGTTAAAATTGTTGCACAACTTCTGCAATAGTTAAAACATTAAAGTGTATGATTATATTTTGAAAGGCTCAATAAAATCATTAAGATTACTATTAACCGGGATTATCACTTTTTTCATATACGATTGAATCAATTTTAGGTTGCATTGAACTATGCCCTGACAATTTTTTACCGGCAAGATATGTAGCAAAAAAGCCAGCTATAAGACCACCAAGTGAACCAATAAGAACATATGCGTCGTGATCACCCTCGGGAGCCACAGCTACCCTGCTGCCCATAAAGGCCCCAAAAAGTACAAAAAGAGCCGGAATTAAATATAATACAAAAGATGCTTTAAAAACTGCTGATTCCAGCATTGATATTTTTACCCTGTCACCTTTTTTTGCGGAGACATCATTTATCATCTCAAAAAAAACAGCCTTTGCTGATGTGCCGCCGCCAAGTGTCTGACAGGCACCTTTTGCTGCACAGGCGCCACACGCTTCACCTCTATTAACTTCAACAATAACCTTGTTACCCTGCTTTAATTCTACAACACTCCCGGTTTCATAACACTCACTACTCATAATTTTTCTCTATTTTTTAAACATGCCAAAAAGACCTTTTGTACTATGTTTTCCACTGTTTCTAAGACGCATGTCAATTATTCTGATTTCACGTTCTGCTTCGATATTTCTGGGATTTATTCTCACAACTTTCTTATACTGTTCTTTTGCCTCGACAACTTTATCAGCCTTTTGAAGAACCTTTGCAAAAAAGAGATGAATATTTTCCGACTTGGGATTATGCTGGGTCTCTTCACGTAAAATTGAGATAACATTAGCTGGGTTTTCTTTATTTAAAAGTACTTTTAAATATGAAACCAATGCACGATACTCTCCCTCTTCAGGACAATTGACATATGCTTTTTCTGCAAGAATAATAGCTTCATCAACCTTATTATGTTTAAGCTGAACCATAGCTTTCTGATACAGAACAGAGGCTTCAAGAGTAAGCCTGACCTCTTTCTCCTCCCGGGTTTCAGCAAGCTGCTGTTCTTTAACAGTTGCAACACTAACTCCACTTTTCAGATTTTTGTCATATAGCTCTTTTGAATCAAAATCTGTAAGGGTGCTATGAGCCTCTGAAAGATTTGTAAAATAATAACCAAAGGTATCTCTCAAATCTTCCAGCCCTTCTTTACCAGCCTTATCAGGATGAAACTTTTTGGCAAGTCTGAAAAATGCAGTCCTGATATCTGAAGATTGAGCACTCATATCCACACCAAGCATCTCATAATAATTTTGGGAGGGTAAATCTGTAGCCCGTTTTTTTATCTCCTCACGCAAAGCCATTATTTCTGGAGGGAAACTCTTTTTTACAGGAGGGGGAGGCACAGATGATACAACAGGTTTAAGATTAAGAGACGCCTTTACACTCTCTATTTTTTCAGGTGAAATCAATACTAATTTTTTTAATAAAATAAGAACGTATAAAACACGTTTTATAATCTCGTTATCAACATCTTCCCATACTCTTAAATCTTCGAGGGTAAGTGGCCCTTCATAAAGCTTTCGCAATAGAGTACGCTCTTTTTTATTAAAACCGTAACTTTTAATAATCTCTGACTCAGGAAGATAAAATGCTTTATCCTTTAATGTTGCAACCAGAGAATTGAGATTCATGAGGTTTCCGTAAATATTCACACCAGTAATCAAAAGTGAGATAGTATCGAGATTTATTAATTCAGCCAACTCCTGTGTTAAAAGATC
>JAFGVO010000456.1 GCA_016937935.1 Deltaproteobacteria bacterium
CCAAATTTAAAAAATCCAACACCAGCAGGAGTTTCAAATCCTGCAAATCATAAAAAAACTACCCTTTAAGGGATGGGAACTAGCTAATAATTTAAGCAAGATAACAAACAAATATTTTTTAGAGGTGCTCTTCTTGGGATTTAACAACTATTATGAAAATTCAGTAATGAGAGTTGGGCTGTTGTGGACTATTAGTTTTTGCTATGATATAAAATGCCACTTTTTGAGTTTAAAAATCAGGGGAATGGAGAAATTTATATGGATAATGATAGATACCCAATGACATTGGAAGGTAAGAGACATCTTGAGCTGGAGTTAAAAGAGTTGCGCGAGGTTAAACGACCTGCAAATGTTAAGGCTATTGAAGAGGCGAGAGCCCATGGTGATCTGTCTGAAAATGCTGAATACCATGCGGCCAAAGAGGAGCAGGCTCTTATTGCTGGACGAATGGATTATCTCAATGACAGGATTGGTCGCGCTGAGGTTATTGATATTGCTAAACTTTCTGGAGACCGGGTTGTTTTTGGAGCTATTGTGACATTTGAAAACATCAATACTCAGGAAGAGACCACCTACCGAATTCTAGGGGATGATGAGTCAAATATTGATGAAGGCTCTATCTCAATCAGCTCTCCTATTGCCAGGGCTCTTATTGGCAGAGAAGTCGGGGACGAAGTTAAAATTAAAACGCCGTCCGGTGAGCGAAAAGTTGAAATCACAGACGTGGAATTCTAATTAATGTTGTGACCAGGCCTTCTAATAAATCATCACAAACAACTACACTTACTGTAAATAATACTCAGATTCTGCTTGAGTGCGTAAATAAGATAAAATCAGCTGTTGTTATTGCACTTCTTGGAGAGAGCGACCCTTCTGATTCTCCTGAAATTACAGAGGCAATTGACTCTTTAAAAATACTTATCCCTTTTTACAAGCCAGATAAACTGCCGGCTTTTGCGGACACTTTAAAGGATAAAAAGTCACTTCCGGGAACCAATCGAAAAATTGTGCTTGCCCGAGCCCAGCGTTTTTTACAGGAGCTTCTGTTTTTTATTGCGGACAACGGAACTTTCACCAACAAAACTTTAAATGAAAAAACAGTTGATGACAAAACTAATAACAATGAAGTTTTAAATGAAGCATCTTATGATGAAGAGCTTCTGAAGTTAAAAGGGATTGGAAAAATTACAGCGTCACGACTGGGTGTAAGGGGGCTGGGCAATCCAAAGGCCATGCTGCTATTTTTACCCGCTCGCTACGAAGACAGACGGACGATTGTTCCCATAAAAGAGTTAACCCCGGGAATCAGATGCGCAACCAGAGGAACAATTGAACAGATTCGTGTTTACGGAAGACCATGGAAACGAATTACCGAAATTGTTATCGGGGATGGGGATGATAAAATTAGTGCCATGTGGTTTTCAAACAGAAATGCGGCACTTGTTAAATATGCAAAAGGGGACGTGGTAAAGGTTGCCGGTCTCTTTTCGGAATACAAAAACAGACTGCAGGTGGCACACCCTGTAATGTGCAGGGACGATGAAGAGTCTAATAATTTTGACCGCATTATTCCTGTTTATCCTGACGTGCCAAAGGTGCCGGGAAAAACCATAGAAAAAGCAATAGGGTCGGCAATTGAAAATATTGATGAGTACCTTTTTGATCCCATACCACTTGACCTTATTAAAAAACATGGACTCATAAATCTTCAAGATGCTGTTAAAATGGCCCACCGGCCTTCAGACAATCTGAAAAGGGAAGAGCTTGAAAAATGGACTGAAGGTGTCTCACCTGCTCACAGACGACTGGCTTATGACGAGTTTTTTTACATTCAGACATCCCTTGCCATACGCAAACAAAATGAGATTAATCAGACGTCATCCCAAATCAACTTTGCAGATGATCTTGCAAAATACACTTCAGACCTAATGGGATTTTCACCAACCAGTGCACAGACAAAGGTGATTGGAGAGATCTCGGATGATCTCAACAAGCCTCATCCAATGAGAAGACTTCTTCAGGGTGATGTTGGTTCGGGAAAAACAATGGTTGCCTTTGCCGCAATGGTAGCTGCAGTAAAATCGGGATTTCAGGCAGTCTTGATGGCCCCTACAGAAATTTTAGCAGAACAGCACATGAGAACCCTCCAGCCTCTTTTTAAAAAAGCGGGAATTTCTGCAGCCCTGTTTATGGGCAGTGCCAGAAGCTCGGCCAGAAAAAAGTTCATAAAGGGGGTTGAAAACGGAACAATAAACGTTGCCATTGGAACCCATGCTCTTTTGTCTGACTCTGTAAATTTTTTCAAACTGGCCCTTACTGTTGTTGATGAGCAGCACCGGTTTGGAGTCTCACAGCGCCTTGGTCTTAACAGTAAAGCCCCTGAAGGGCTGTTCCCTCACCTTCTTGTGATGACTGCAACACCTATTCCCCGCTCACTTGCCCTTACTGTTCACGGGGATTTGGACATAAGTATTTTAGATGAGCTGCCCCCTGGAAGAACTCCGGTGCAAACATATTTTTTACCACCAGACAAAAAAAATCGGGCAAATAATCTTATTAAAGATGAGCTTGAAAAGGGACATCAGGTTTACATCGTCTGCCCGATTATTGAAGAATCTGAAAAGCTGAAAGTGAGTAATGCAGAGACTGTTTTTGAAGAGACAGAAAAGCTTTTTCCAGGAATCACTGGTCTCCTCCACGGCAGAATGAGTCCCGAAGAACGTGAAGAGGTAATGGATGATTTTTTAAATAAAAGAAAATCCATACTTGTTGCGACAACAGTAATTGAGGTTGGAGTAAATATCCCGGATGCCACAGTTATGATAATTGAAGGCTGTGAGCGATTTGGACTGGCACAGCTTCATCAGTTACGGGGAAGAGTTGGCAGAAGTGTTGCAAAATCGTACTGTATTTTAACAGGTTCACTTTCTACAAAAGAGTCAGAACAAAGAATTGAAACCATAGTTAACACAACTGACGGATTTATAATTGCTGAAAAAGATCTGCAGATAAGAGGTCCGGGAGAACTTTACGGAAAAAGACAGGCCGGATTGCCCGGTTTTAGATTTGGTAATCTTAAAAGAGATGAAAAACTTATTATTGCTGCACGTAATGACGCAAAAACCATTCTGAAAAAGTGCCCTTCTTTAAACTGCAAAGAGATGGAGCCTTTAAAAGAAGAGCTTAAAAGAAGAATTGCTGAATCCGGCGGACCAATTGGAGAAGAAGCTGGTTAACTTTTTATTTGAAAAATCATTATTGCGTCATAAAATATAATTATGAAACGTATAAAGCTCCTGTTTTAACCAGAGCTTAAATAAATGAGACAAAAACTAATGAAAAAATTTGAGTTTAATATTTTATATTTTTTGGGGGCCATATTTATTTTATCCGTAAGTATGGGATGTGCCTCTCCTCAAAAAAAAACAGCATTGGCAAAACCATTAAATTCTGTGCCAATAGATATTGACAGCTTTATGGGAGTCTGGCACGAGGTTGCAAGACTTCCTGTTGTTATGGAAAGACACTGTGTGGCTTCAAGTTTTTCGTATAAAAAAATAGCTCCTGACAGAATTAAAATTTACAACTTCTGCTGGTACAAGTCACTTTTTGGCCCCATGCGTCGAGCAGATACAATTGCTTTTATAAGAGATCAGAAAGACCCGGGGTCAATGACCATGCAGATAAGCGGACCTATTGCAGTCCCTTACAGCATATTTTACATTAGTAAAGATGAGCAATTTGCCCTTTTTGGATCCCCTGACAGAGATAAACTCTGGATTTTATCACGGGTTCATGTTCCACCAGAAGATGAAATGAAAAAACTTTTGAATGCTGCATCTGATAACGGTTTTGATGTATCAAAACTCATTTACACCATCGAGCTGAATAATGGAGCAGGCAATGAAAATGAGAAATAATCAACTGAAACTCAGATGGCTTATAATATTGCTATTAGTGGCTTCTTCATCATTTTCAGGATGCCGGCTTATAACCAATTCGAGAGCAGGGATGCAGGTAAAGGTTAACAACTATTTTAAAGAGGACGGACAGAAATATCCAAAACTTGATGACAAGCTCTTCACTCTTAAAATGAGAGTCAGCGGAGTAATCACTCCACAAAAATTTGTAAAAGAGATAGGTGTCTGGATTTTTTTAACTGAACCCTATGATCCTAAAAAAATTCCTCTGCTTCTTGTACACGGCCACTGGAGCGGACCTCCGCCGTTACAAGAACTTTCTGAATCAATAGATCGCACACGTTTTCAACCATGGTTTGTCTACTATCCATCAGGACTGGATGTTAGAAAAACAGCTCAAATGCTTGCAATCAACCTTGCAAGGCTGGCAGATTATTATAAGAAAGATGAGATTCCGGTTATTGCCTACAGTATGGGTGGAGTAGTTGCCAGGCAGGCAATTATTAAGGGTCAGCAAATGGAAGGCTTTCCTCATATACCTTTGTTTATTGGTGTTGCCAACCCGTGGGACGGATCAATTAAAACTAACTCGGGATCTAAAACCGCAATAATGGCTAATCCTGATGAGGGATTTTCATACGGTGCTGAAAGCTGGAAACAGGTCTACAACCACTCACCGTACATAAGAGGCATTTTTAAATATTCCCTCCCCAAAGAGACAGAGTTTCACATTATTTATAGCGTCGGAGGGCATAATTCCAAACTTCCCGGAAGAGATGACGGAGTACTCCACGAAGCAAGTCTGGCACGTCCCGAAGCGGTAGCGGAGGCTAAATCAGTTACAGTACTTGAAACTCCCACACACCAGAATATAATCTCTCACTATCTTGCAATAAAAAGAATCAACGAAATTCTAAATTCCTGGCCGGACAAAAATAAAAACAGCGAACCAGTTAAAAAAAAAGAAGTTGAAGAAGAATCCAAAAATCAGTAGGCGTTGTCTACCGGGAGGTCCAGTTTGTTTTTGTCTCTTCCGGTCCAGTAGGTCAGGCCTATTCCCAGATAAAAGGAGTAGGTATCTGTTGTAGACGAGGGCCCAATCTGAACACCTATTACGGGGCTTACTGCAAAACCGCCGCTTTGATATTTTTTATGATGACCTAAAAAGATATCATAGCCTATCGCAATATTGTAGTTTCCTCCAAATCTTCCAATGATATTGTCTTCTCCTTTTACACGCCTCGTAAAATCAGAAAACCCAAGCCCCGCAGACAGTGTAGCGTAAAGGTTGCCAACCGGATTGATTGTACCTTCCAGTGAAAAATGTCCGTGAAGATGTTTATATTTATCACTGTAATCCCATGCAGCACTTCCCCCGATTCCAATATCAAGCCAGTTAAAAAGTGACTCACCCATTCGAAGATAAAAACCGGTACCTGGAAAAAATCCATAGGTCTCTCCTTCGGA
Source organism: Deltaproteobacteria bacterium (assembly GCA_016937935.1). Lineage (GTDB taxonomy): Bacteria > Myxococcota_A > Polyangia > JAAYKL01 > JAAYKL01 > JAFGVO01. The sequence goes on from JAFGVO010000456.1 coordinate 5,388, forward strand.
TTTTACAACCGACGTTGAAAGTAGAGGAACAGCCTGAAAGTAGTACCCCTGGCGAAGCTCCGGCTTTTCCAGGTCCTGGGCATATGCATTTTCAATCACAAATAAAATTGAAATAAGCAGTACGACGGTGCCAACCCAAAATTTATTTGAGTTAATATTAACTGTTGAATTTGTAGTATTCATCAGAACTCTCCTTTAATTCCAATAACCGGAAGAATGGGAAGTCCCTGTGAAGGACGTTTTTCTGTGGAGTCATAATTATAGGAGTAGCCGGTAACATTGGTACTGTTATAAATATTCTGAACATCAAGATATGCGGTAAACATCCAGTTATCAAATATCCATTTTTTGTCCACTCTAATATCTCCCTGATGAAAAACCGGAAATCTTGAGCTGTTGGTTTTTTCAAATACAGACTCATACTGGGCATCATCCACCGAGTATATTGCTCCAGATCTAAGAGTTGTGGGACTGCCCGTAACAAGTCTCCATCTAAAGCCCACACTCCAGTTGCGTGGAAGATTGTATGTTCCTAAAATTGTCAGAATATGTGTCTGGTCATAATCAAATTCTCGCCACGCTGTCTGCCCTGCATCTTTACGAAGTGCCTTGCTTAAAGTGTAGCTTAGCCATCCTGTAAAATTATTTGCAAAATTGTGTTTCAACAAAACCTCCATACCAAATACTCGTCCAAGGCCTCCATTTGAAAAATTCAGCGGAACCATTTCCCCATCACGCTCAACTACATTTTGAGTACGGCTTACCAGATCTTCCATGTCTTTATAAAAACCAACAACATCTAAAGTCAGGTATTCGAGAGGCTGATACTCAAACCCTAAACTGTAGTGAATTGCCTTTTCAGGACCAAGATCGGGATTTCCAAAAATAGGACTGGTCTCATCAAAAGAAGGCTCCTGATAATAAACACCAACTCCCCCTTTTATTGCCCACTGATCTGTAAGTGAGTATCTTGCATTAAATCGTGGCGCAAGGACTGCTCTGTCAACCCTTGTAAAATAGTCAAATCTGATACCGGGCACAAGAGTAAGACGATCAAAAAATCGTGTCTCAAGCTGAACAAATCCACCAACAGAATGATTCACCTCACCTTTGCTCTCAATAAATTGCACTGTGTCAAGATCAGGTTTTGCCCCGGGCTCTCCCTCTTTTGGAACTGCAGGAAATTTAATCCGTGCATCAGCCTTGCTGTAAAGATAGTCAATACCTGTTACGATGGCCAGATTATCATTTAAAGATATTTTAGCTTTGTCGTAAATCTGTGCAACATAAGTGTTTAGATCAAGAAATACCTGGTCACCCACACCTATATAAATCATATTTCTCCCTGCAGATGTTTTGAATATATTTGAAAACTTTGCAGATGGTGTGTAGTCATGCTCCAGTACTGTTCTGTAAAATGAAGTGCTGGTGCTGCCACTTGTACTGACAAGGTCTGCACTCACATCAGAGGGATTTTCAAATAAAAGTTTCAGCTCATCATCTGATCCGAAAAAGAACGCTTTAAACTGATGATTACTGTCTGGACGAAAATTTGTCAGCAATTGATAATCGTAATAGCGTGGAGCAGTAACGAGATTCAGATTTCCGGAAGCAGGAACAACCGCGTTAATAATTCCGTCAATGTAGCTTCTTCTAAATGCAGCGGCAAATGCTGCCTTTTTACCAACTGGAGTCTCAAGATAAATTCCCGAGTCAATTATATTTACATCAACATATCCTCCAAATTTCTCAGGTTTTAGCTCCTTTAATCGAACATCAATAACACCACCTGTTGCCCTGCCGAACTCAGGTGTAAAATTGCCGGGATAAAAATCAAGGCTTCCAAGCATACCAAGGGGAATAACAGATCTTAATCCTCCAAAGTGATAAACAATGGGAACACTTACACCGTCAACAAATATTTGTGTATCCTCTGAAGAAGAACCACGCACAACAAGATTTCCACCAAGGGGACTTGTACGGGCAACACCCGGAAGATTCTGAACTACATTTAAAACATCTCCAAAAGTTCCAGGCACTCGCTCAACCTCAACAATGTCAAGGGTTGTACGACTCACCTCTTTTTTTATCTGCTCGCCTTCAACAAGTACATCATATGAATTGTACTCTGATCTTTCTAGAAAATAGTTAACAGTTGTCAGTTTGCCATCCTCAACTGTTTCACTTGTACGAAGAGGAAAGTAGCCTTCAGCCTCACCTAGAATTTTCCACTCACCCTTTGCCAGATTATAGAATTCAAATTTACCCTCTTGATCTGTAATAGATTCATAACCAACGGCCAGATTACCCTCACCTCTAAAAACAGTGACAGTAACACCCACAAGAGGAAGTCTTGTACCCCGCTCTTTTAGAGACCCCTTTAAATTAACAACAAGATCTTTCTTTTTATTTTCTGAATCAGGTATTATCTCTTTGCTGCTGGAAGATTCACTGTCAGTATCAGGTTCTGTTTCACTATCATCAGCAATTGAAATGGCAAAATTGTAACGGTAAGTTATTCTTACAGGAATTGGAACACCATTTTCTGTAGCTGGTTTAAATTCAAAAAGATTGGCCGCATTTACAGCGGCTTCGTCAAAACCGTAACCCTCTTCTTTGGCACCTTCCACAACTGTTACACCTTCAACCTGGCCCTCTGCATCAATATCAATCTCCATGACTACTTGTGCAGTAATACCTTTTTCCAAAGCATCCTTTGGATAGACAAGTTCCGGCTCACTAATCAGAACCGGAGGAACTATTTGTGGAAGAGCCTCCTGCTCAGCGTTTTCACCTGTTTTATTATTTTGTTTTTCATCAGCAAAAGCATTACTTGCAGAAAAAACAAGTGCAAAAATCATTGCATACAAAGTTGTTGAAGTTCTCATTATAAACGCTCCTTCAACTCTATCTGCCTTGTAATCCAGGTAACTCCACCACGCTCGTCCTGTAAAACAATGTAAAGATATGCAGTGGAACCGTCGTCTGAAATTTTAGGAGTCTTCCAGCTGTTTTTATTAATATCCTCAAACTGAGTCTCCCCGTCAATGTAGCCCGTACGCCTGTACTCTGCATCACCGCCGCTTTTAAACCATGTTACAAAAAGAGACTCTTTTTTCTGTACAGGCTCTCCCTGATCATCCCTGGTCCAGAACTCTTCAGATGACTCTTTCTTTACATCCAGTTCTATTTCGTATGTTGTTTTCTCAAATAGCTCTGCAGGATTTTTTTCATCAAGTAAAATCTTTTTCCCGTCATCAGGAGAAATTGCAGAAATCTCACCAAGCAAGGGGTTATTGTTTGCAACAGCGTTCTCATCAAGCAATAAATTCAGATCCTTTACAGCCACAACTTCATCAACCCCGTCACTAACTTTTAATTTTACAATTGCATTGAGCTCCCGGTCGCAATCAGGAAGAACAACAAACGATGGTGCAGCTAATGACTTAATCTGCAGACACAGCTGCTTTAAAACAGCCGGATCCATATCATATTCAAAAAGTGCTGTCGGCTCACTGCCAAGATCAAGAGGAGGAAGAGAACCAGCTCCATCACCTGCAAAAGATAAAGAATCCTGAAGCTGTTTATCAGTAACAAGACAATCATAACTATTAATACTGCCCGAACTAATAGGACACCAGCTCCACTCATACTTTACTTCAAGAGTCTCTCCATCTTTGACTCCGGGAATAACAAGTGCATCTATTACACCTTTTTCACCACCGTTAAGCTCTGCGGGCAGAATTGAAATTCCAAGCACTCTTAATTTAGTCACGTCATTAAAAGACTCGAAATCAGGTGAACATGCGGTTGCTAAAAACCAGCTTATGATAACAATACCTGCAGTTGTTATTTTATTGCCAATTGCCCGTAACATATCTTTCTCCTTAAACTCGAATAAAAGTGATTTAAAATATTCATCTTAAGCACCTGTAATTCTAAACCGATAAGTATATTTTAAATTGTACTCAACAGGGCTGCCATCCCTTTTTGCGGGACTAAAAAGCTCTTTCTCAGCGGCACTTAATGCAGCTTTATCAAATTCAGGATAGCCCGAACTTTTGAGAATGCGAACCTTCTGAACTTTTCCATAAACATCAATAACTATTAACAGCACAACATTTCCTTCGATACCTTTTGACTTAAGCACCTGTGGGTATTCAAGATTAACATCACTTACACGTGTGGGTTTTTCAAATTTACCCGCAGTTGGAATGGATTTGGCAACCTGATTAACCTGTGGACCACCGCCTGAACCCTCTTTGGCACCAACACCTGTACGATTACTGTTAACATCCTCAGATGTAAGCTGTTCAACTTTTTCATCAGATGCAACCCTGTCAGTCTTGCCCATTCTTGTATTACCAACTGCAAATGCGGGGCCTGCGCCGTCAACAGTTGAAGAAAGACTTAAACCAATTACTCTTCTGCGCGGTTTGTCAGACTGTGGCTTCTCATTATTATTAGCAACGGGATCAGCGCTTATAACCTTTTTAGAATTATATTTTACATCTTTTTTATTTGTAAAATCCTTTGCTTTTGGTTTTACAATCTGATCCGGCTCAGGTTCTGCTATTGTCTCAACAACCGGCTCAGGATCATCAAATACCGGCTTTGGAACAAATTTTTCTACTTCATTAACATTAAACAAAACCTTTTCAGTGTAAGATTCTGAACCATTTTCTTCCGGATTAAAAAATCCCATTGCAGCAATAACTGTTCCGTGAACAAGGAGTGTTGCAACTGAAAAAATTAATGCTTTCCCTATTGAAGACAAAGGCTTTGATGTATTACGAAATTTATCCTCGTACAGTTCACTATTTACAGGATTTTCAACTTTCTTTTCAAGTCTCTTCCTTGCCTCATCACGCCTGGTCGCACGCTCCTTTGAGTACGGAGATAAATTTGAACTTGTAGTTATATGCATATCTGACCTCATTTTAGTCTGACCAATGCCGGAAGCCGGTAGAATTAACTGCCATTTGCTGCCTTCTTTCTTTCAATGTTAAGTGCAAAAGTCTTAACTCCTGCTAATTTAACCATGTCAACAATAGAAACAACATCCCCATATGGCAGACCCGTGTCCGCTGAAATTACAGCCTGAATTTCCGGGTTTTCCTTAGCCATTTTAATAATCTCTAAATTGGCATCTTTTAAGGAAAGCTCTTTGCCATCCAAAATCATTTTTTTATCAAGAGTGTAAACAATATTAACAGTTGCAGTAACTTGAGACCCTGCAGATGCCGCTGTGGGCAAATCCACTTTTATTGCAGCCTTTACAATTGCTGTTGAAGTAACCATAAAAATTATCAAAAGAACCAGAACAATATCCACAAAGGGAATAATATTTATCTGAGCAATAATATCATCATTCTGTTTTCCTATTGGACCGGCCATAACTCAATCCTTTCCTTTTTCACTTGCAGGAACTGATTTTAAACTTGATGTCAAAATTGACGCCAGCAAACCAAGATTTTCCGTGTGTCCTTTAACCTTTGATTTGTAAATATTAAAGGCGACCACCGCCGGAATAGCAACAAGCAAACCTACTGCTGTTGTACTGAGAGCCTCTGAAATACCTGCCATAACTGAAGAACTTGCTTCACTCATGTTTCCTGCAAGATCATTAAAAGCCCTGATAATTCCGATAACAGTACCAAAAAGCCCGATAAACGGTGCATTTGCTGCAATTGTTGCAAGAAAGCTAAGCCATTTGTCATATCTTGCCTGTTCCATCTGAGCACCACCTCCCAAAAGATCCTCTACTGACTCAGGCCCAAGCTGGTGACTTTTTAAACCAAAGAGCACAACATTTGTCTCAAGACTGTCAAAACCTGCCAGATATTTTGCTGCTCCCTCAAAATCACCATCATTTAAAAACTTGCTAAATGAATCTTTTACTTCATCTATCTTAATAGAATGACGTTTATAAAATACATATCTCTCAACCATTATAGCAACAGAAACAAGAGATAGTAGTATTAATAACAGCAGAACCCACTCTGCTTTAAATAAGGGCAGGCTAAGCATTGTGTGAATTAAACCTTCTGTTGAACTGGTATGCATTGTATTTACTCCTTTAACAATTGGGTCGCCTTTTGCTACCCGACTAAATAATGAGTAAGCATTGACCAGATATTTGTCAATAAAACTTGCAAAAAATTATTCAATAATTATATTTGATTTATGTTTGAGGAAAATTTATACTCAAAAAGGTGGTAAACAATGGAAGCTATAAATCAAAAAAGTAATCATATAAGTATAGGAGGTCTTGCAGCTGCCTGTGGAATCCCTGTAGAGACCCTTAGAAACTGGGAAATTCGCTACGGTTTTCCCGAGCCCAGACGCCTTGATTCAGGACATCGAAGATATAGTCTTGATCTGATACCAAAACTAAGAGAAATAAAGACTCTTGTTGAAATGGGTTACAAGCCCTCATTTGCAGTAAAAGCTTCCAGCGAAGAATTATGTCAGCTTATGGCCGCCAGTCATAATAATGAAGAATCACCAATTGCAATACCAAGTTCGTTAATTTTCAGGTGGATGGGACTTGTTCGCAATATGGATGTACACGAACTTAACCGTGAATTTGCCCAGCACTGGAATATTAACGGAGCGAGAAATTTTATTTTTAAAATGGCAATCCCATTTCTTCGTGAAGTTGGAAATCTCTGGGAAAAAGGAGAAATATCCGTTGCCCACGAACATTTCAGCTCCGAAGTACTTCAGACTTTTCTTTCAGGCCAGTGGCGCCCCCTTTTAACTGAAAACAGCTCAAAACATGTGGTGCTTGCAAATCAGGAAGGAGAACTCCACTCTCTTGGTCTTCATATGGCTGCAATCCTGACCACTCTTAATAATGTGGAACCCATTTTTCTTGGCCCCAACACTCCTTTAAATGATATTATTTCAGCTGCCACTCAACGAAAAGCTAATGCTGTTGTTATTGGACTATCCTCAGTATCTGATACAAAACATTCAACTGCATTTCTTAACAATCTCCAAAAAGGGCTGATAGGGGTCAGACTTGCATTTGGTGGTAATAAAACCATCCCTGAAATGTCAAATATAGAATATATTGATACTCTGGAAGCTTACGACCGCTGGCTTACAACTCTCTAATAAATCCTCATAATAAGCAGCAACAAAACTTCGATTAGATTTGCAAAGCAAAAAAAAAACGATAAAATATCCCCATGAACAAATACCTGATAATTTTCAGTTATTTCTAACAGATTCTAGATGGATACATTTTAACCTGTATTAAAGGAATAAATAATGGAAAAAAATATACCGCCATGGGAATTAACCATGGGAGAAAGTCCTCTTGTAGCATTTGCCATTCACAGCGGTCACACACTTCGCTCAGAGATAGCCGCATCAATAGGAATTGATGAAGATACCCGACATCGTGAAGAGGATCCATATACAGATCAGTGGACAGTTGCGGCTCCAACTACTGTAATTGTAAATCAGTCCCGATTTGAAGTTGACCTTAACAGACCCAGAGACAAAGCTGTTTACATCAAACCCGAAGATGCATGGGGGCTTGATGTCTGGCAGCAGGAGCCCGATGAAGCTCTTGTTGAACACTCAAGGCAGACATGGGATCTCTTTTATCAAGATATGAAAAATATACTAAGTGCAATTGAGCGAACCCATGGACGTTTTGTGGTACTTGATTTTCATAGCTACAACCACATGAGAGACGGCTCAAAAGGAAAACCCGCAGATGAAAAAGAGAACCCTGTAATAAACC
>JAFGVO010000457.1 GCA_016937935.1 Deltaproteobacteria bacterium
AAAGCAAAAAAACGGCACAACTGGCCGGCACAAATCGGCACGTGCCACCCTTTTAACATCCTCCGTCCCTGTTTACCGTCCCTGTTTACCGTCCCTGTTTACCGTCCCTGTTTACCTCCGTCCCTGTTTGAGAGTCTTGATTTGATGTTGGTTCATTTTATTTTCAGCTAATATCGGAACTGAATTTTAGAATTTATGTTTGCATTGTCGCTTATCACAAAAGTGTCACATGGATGTTTCTAAAATGTCACAATTAGCATCTAAATAATATGTGAAAACAATTTGGCAAAAATATTTTGTCAACAACCAAAGAAGAGAATAAAATGGTAAAAATAATTCAAAGAAGCATTGTTACATTTTCTGCATTAGCACTTTTTATTGCCGGATGTGGTCAGAAAACACCTCCTCAGGCAAATCAGGCAACTCCGGATTCATCTGCAGCTCAGAATATTAAAGCTGATAAAAAAAATGAAGAGGCTGTAACACTTAATGGTGCCGGTGCTACGTTTCCATATCCTGTTTATTCTAAGTGGGCTTTTGCTTATAATAAGGAAACCGGTGTCAAATTAAATTATCAGTCTATTGGATCAGGTGGTGGAATTGCTCAGATTAAGAGCAGAACTGTAGATTTTGGTGCTTCGGATGCTCCTTTAACTTCAGAGGAACTTGATGAGATTGGCCTGGTTCAATTTCCCATGATTATGGGCGGGGTTGTTCCTGTGGTAAACCTCAAAGACATCAAGCCCGGGGAGATAAAATTGAGTACCAAAGTTATGGGCGATATCTTTTTAGGAAAAATAACTAAATGGAATGATGCTGCAATTGCAAAGGATAACCCGGATATAAAACTTCCTTCGACAGATGTTTCTATTGTTCACAGAGCTGACGGTTCGGGGACAACATGGATTTTTACAAATTACCTTAATAAAGTTTCTCCAGAGTGGGCAAAAAAAGTTGGAACAGGAAAATCAGTTTCATGGCCTACAGGTGTTGGTGGTAAAGGTAACGAAGGTGTCGCAGCTTATGTTCAGCGAATAAATGGCGCCATTGGATATGTGGAATATGCATATGCTCTCCAGAATAATATGTCCCATGTAAAACTTCAAAACAAAGATGGAAACTATGTAGATCCTACAAGTGAAAATTTTCAGGCGGCAGCTGCAAATGCTGACTGGAAAAATGCACCAGGGTTTTATCTTGTATTAACTGATCAGCCGGGAGCTAACAGCTGGCCCATTACAGGTGCTTCATTTATTTTAATGTATAAAGATCAGAAGAACGATTCAATTGCAAAAGAGGCTCTTAAGTTTTTTGACTGGAGTTATAAAAACGGTGGAAAAGCAGCAGATGAACTTCATTATGTTCCAATGCCAAACGAGGTTGTATCACTTGTAGAATCAATGTGGTCAGATCAGATTAAAGCATCTGGAAATACTCTTTGGCCATAACATAATTAGATAACCGGTAATCACTAAAGTTAAATAAATGAAATCAAATCATATAAGTACTAAAAAGCCATCAAATATTGGAGATATAATATACGGTTTACTTGTTAAAGGTGCAGTAGTTTTTGTTGCATTATTAACTGTAGGTATAGTTATTTCGCTTTTATCAAGTTCTGGATTATCAATAAAAGAGCTTGGTGCCGGTTTTCTTACCTCATCAAAATGGAATCCTGTAACCGGTGAATTCGGAGCATTAAGTTCAATTGTTGGAACCATTATTACTACTGTTATTGCAATGTTTATTGCTGTGCCTTTGGCTCTTTTAATAGCTTTTTTTCTGGTGGAGCTTGCCCATCCCTATATTGCCGCACCAGTTAAGTATGCCATAGAGCTTCTTGCGGCTGTTCCCAGCATTATTTACGGTATGTGGGGATTGTTTGTTTTTGCACCTTTTATGGCAGATTACATTCAGCCCTTTTTAAATAAATATTTTGGATTTCTTCCATTTTTTGAAGGTCCGCCAATGGGAATAGGTATTTTAAGTGCAGGTATTATTTTAGCACTGATGGTTTTACCTTTTATTACTGCTGTAATGAGAGAGGTCTTTTCCATGGTTCCAAAAGTTGTAAAGGAGGCAGCATATGGGATGGGATCAACAACTTTTGAGGTTGCTTCAAAAACAACAGTAAAATATGGGTTTTCGGGAGTAGTCGGGGCTGTGTTTTTAGGCCTTGGAAGAGCCCTTGGGGAGACAATGGCTGTTACATTTGTAATTGGAAACAGTCACGTAATAACCTCTTCATTTTTCAGCCCCGGAAATACAATTGCTTCAACTCTTGCAAACGAATTTACAGAGGCATCTGAACCTTTGTATTTAAGTGCACTTATTGAACTTGGTCTTATTCTTTTTATTATGACACTGGTAATTCAGGTTTTCGCACAACTGTGGATTGGAAGAATTCAAAAGCTGGCCGGCAGGGGAATTTAGAAATGAAAATGAAACCAAGAAATTCTATAGGCAGAAAAACATTAGATTTTATTGTTAAAGTAATTGCCTATATATCAGCTTCTGCAGGTATCTTATTTTTAGCATGGATACTTTTTGTAATTATGCAAAAAGGGTTTGCAGCAATAAACTGGGACTTTTTCTTTTCACCTCCTGCTCCTCCAGGAGAAAGTCATAGCGGACTCTCCACAGCTATTGCGGGAACCATGATTATAACATCTCTTGCTGTTGTACTTGGTGTTCCAATTGGAATGCTTACCGGTATATTTGTTTCTGAAGTTGCTAACGGAACTAAAATAGCTCATATGACACGTTTTGCAATTAATGTTTTAATGGGTGTGCCATCAATTATTATGGGACTGTTTGTTTACACGGCAGTAGTTTTATCAATGGGACAGTTTTCAGGACTGGCAGGAGCAATTTCACTTGCAATTATTATGCTTCCTGTTGTTGCAAGAACTACTGATGACATGCTGGTTCTTGTTCCAAATTCATTAAGAGAGTCGGCAATGGCTCTTGGAACTCCCAGGTGGAAAGTTACCGCAAGCATTGTTTTAAAATCTGCCAAGACCGGGCTCATTACAGGAGTTCTACTTGCTATAGCAAGAGTTGCCGGGGAGACGGCACCACTTCTTTTTACATCTTTAAATAGTGTTTATATGCCTCATAGTCTCTTTGAGCCCATGAGCAATCTTACTGTTACAATTTTTAATTATGCAATGTCACCTTATTCGGACTGGCAGCAGATGGCCTGGGGTGCCTCCTTGCTTATTACTATCTCGGTTTTGGGGACTACAATTTTTGCACGAATAATATTAAGGGAGAAAAAATAGATGTTGGCACAATCGTTAAATCAGGCTGAACAGGCACAAACAACTGCAGGCAGTTTAAATACAGATAAAAATAAGAGAGTTTTGTCAAAAAAAGGATTTATCACTTCAAAGCATATTGATCCTGCTCAATCTAAAATTAAAATATCATCTAAAGGTTTAAATTTTTATTACGGATCATCTCAGGCCCTTTATGATAACAATCTTGATCTCTATGAAGGAAAAGTAACAGCAATTATCGGGCCATCCGGATGCGGGAAATCAACCCATCTAAGAATTTTAAATAGAATATTTGAGATGTACCGAGATCAGAGGGTGGAGGGGGAAGTACTTCTTGACGGTCAGAATATTCTCTCAAATAATATTGATATTTTATCACTTAGAAAAAGAGTAGGTATGATTTTTCAAAAGCCTACACCGTTTCCTATGAGTGTATTTGATAATGTGGCATATGGTTTGAAAATGCATTATAAAATTGGCAAAAGAGAGCTCGCAGACAGGGTGGAAGAGGCATTGATAGGTGCTGCACTTTTTGATGAAGTAAAAGATAAACTTAAAAAGTCGGGAATGGCTCTTTCGGGTGGTCAACAGCAGCGTCTTTGTATTGCAAGGGCGATTGCCGTTGAGCCTGAAGTTCTTTTAATGGACGAGCCAACATCAGCCATTGATCCCGTTGCAACAGCGAGAATTGAAGAACTTATAAAAACATTTAAAGAAAAATACACTGTTGCGATTGTTACTCATAACATGCAGCAGGCATCAAGGATTTCAGATTTTACTGCTTTTTTCTATGAGGGTAAAATTATAGAAACTGCAAATACTGATGAGTTTTTTACGAATCCTAAAAACAAAAAAACAGAAGCCTACATTACAGGTCGCTTTGGCTGATTAACATTTATTGGAGAATATATGGGTTTTACCTCACTAATATCTAAAGAGATTAAAAAGCTTAAACACAATCTGCTGTATATGGGCGGAAAAGTTGAGCACAATTTTACACGAGCAGTTAATTCCATTGAGAATAGAGATGTTGAGCTTGCAAATAAGGTTATAAATAATGATATAGAAATAGATACAATGGAAGTAGATATTGAAGAGGAATCATTAAAAATTCTTGCTTTACATCAGCCCGTTGCAAAAGATTTGCGATTTATTGTAACAACCCTCAAGGTTAATAACGATCTTGAACGCATAGATGACTTTTGTGTTCATCTTGCAAAACATGCACTCTTTTTTGCAGACAAGCCACTTTTCAAAATGCCGTTTGAATTTAATAAAATGGCATCTCTTGTTCGTACAATGCTAAAAGAGAGTCTTGATTCTCTTGTGGAGCTAGATCAGGCTAAAGCTATCAAGGTTAGAGAAAAAGATGATGCAGTTGATGATATCAATAAACAAATGTATAAGACGGCTTTAGAAATAATGCGTTCAAATCCCGATATGATAGAGCTTCAGATGCATGCGGTCGGCATATCTAATAGTTTTGAGCGTATTGCAGATCTTTCCACAAATATTGCCGAAGATGTGATTTATTTAGTGAGTGGACAAATAGTACGACATTGATATCTTTTCCGGGTAAATATTTTCTTCTTTGGACGGAGGCCATCACCGAACCCGGACGGAGGCCAGTCAGTCTTGTTTCAACTGACACAATTAACCGGCACAGCCCTGTCAATCGTGCCAGTTGTGCCACTTTTTTAG
>JAFGVO010000458.1 GCA_016937935.1 Deltaproteobacteria bacterium
ACATCATGTACAGATCTTTTTTTAATTAATAGCCATAAGGATCTAAGTAATCTTGGATATTCAGGAGTGCCAAAGATAAATGAAAAATTACCGCCGGGCCTGGACATGGGACTCTCTCCCCATAAAAAGACAGTTGGGATAACAGCCACATCAACACTTAAAGAATCAATTGATTCAACAAGGATATTTAATCCATTAATACCTGCCGGCCTGCTGCCAAAGGCATTTCCAATTGCAGGACGCCGTAAAAATATTATTGCAGAACCACCTTTATCAAGGGTCTGTGAAAGACGTCTATGCATGGATTTCCCATTTTTAAATGGAATTAATAATAAGACCAATTTCCATAAAGGAAGGAAAACTGCCGGAGATATACCTGATACAAATCCAGGCTCAGGAAGTCCATATTTTCGGCATATACCTCTTAAGGCGAGAAAATCAATAATATTTCTGTTTCGAAGAACAAATACAATAGAACCTTTTAATGATGCCCCTTTGACATCACTGATAAAGTGTTCATTTACTTTTACAAACCTGGCTAAAAGATATTGAACTATGGATAGCCAGACATTAATGCTGATGCTAATTTTCTTTTTCATCTTGCTGACAGTAAAGTTGTAAATATTAAAAAAGTTTGAATATCAGTTGTCATACTTAACTCTTAATTTCAAAGTAAACAGACTTCCTTCACCAGGAGTACTTTTAACAAATATTTCACCGTTATGATTATCGACAATGTTTTTAACAATAGAGAGACCGAGACCTGTTCCCTGCCCCACATCTTTTGTTGTAAAAAATGGATCACATACCCTGTCAATATGGTCAGGAAGAATTCCTATGCCGTTATCTTCAATATAAATTTCAATCATATCATTAATACAGGTTCCACTGATTATAACATTGCCACCTGCCTCATTAAGAGCAAAACATGCATTAGTTATCAAATTAACAAAAACCTGCTCCATCTGGGATTCAATTCCAGTAAATTTTGGAATATCAGCGTTAATATCTATGGAAATTTTAGCGAAATTTTCAGCAATAACAGGCTCACAAAAAGAGACTGATCTTTCAATAACACTCTTGACATTCAGCAGTTCAGGATGGTCATCTGACGGCCTTGCATATGAGACAAGATCTTTGGCAAAAAATTGAATTCTTTTTGCTCCATCACTTATGCTGTTTAATTTTTTAAGATCATTCTCTTCTATGACTCCGGCTAACTTTGTTATTAGATAATTTGTATAGACAGTTATAGATGTTAATGGATTGTTGAGCTCATGAGCAACACCTGCCGCAAGCTGACCAAGTGTTGCAAGCTTTTCCGAGTGAATAATCTGATGCTGAAGTTCATTTATAAGTGTTAAATCCTGGCCAACAAAGATAATAGTCTCAATCTGGCCAAAGTTGTTGTAAACAGGTGCAGAGTTAAAAGCAATGTGGGCAACTTTAGATTTACCCGAATAATGTTCTCCTGACCGGGTGGTATTATCACCATCAATCGAATGAAGATAAAAACGCATCTGCATATTATTAATCGGCTCTCCGTCCATTGCCCGCTGGAGTTCAGGAAGCACATTAGCTCTTTGCAGAGGCGATATTAAAGATGAAAATTCTTTACCTTCCAGCTGCTCTTTAGTCAGTCCGGTCATATCCTCAAATCTTCTGTTTAACATTATGATATGCCCATCCCTGTCAACAGTAACAACCGGAGCATTTGCCCTGTAAAGAAGCTTCTCCCAATATTTTTTTAAAAGGATACTCTCTTTTATAAGTGCTGCATTTCTCAAGGCTGCAACAAAAAGGTGGACAAAAGAAATCAATGCATTTTTGTCATTTTCAAGTGTCATAATATCTTTAACATATTCAACATTAATCATGCCATAAAGACGTTTACGATCACAAAGCAGATATGAAAATCCTGATGTACTGCATTCAAACAGGCATTGATACTCATCACTTTCAATTATTGAACCCACAGAAAAAATATGTGCTCTCTGTTTTTCTGAAAGTTCAAGTCCTGCAAATGAATCCTTTGTTATAAAAAATTTATGACTATTTTCAAGTTTAAGTTTTCCATTGGCATAAACAAGATCAAGTTGTCCGTTATCGGGATTTATCAACCTGATAGAAAATAAAATATCAGGCAACAATTCATTGAAGACTCCGGCAAACATAGCCAGAATATCATCTTTAGCCATTGTAGCATGCATATTTTTAGTAACATTTACTAAAGACTTTATGAAAATAGGATTTAAACTTACACCGGTGTTCATTTTTTATTCCACATTTGAAAATTACAAAATTTATTAAGCATCATGCACCATTGCTCACCATTATTCAGAAGATGACCGATCCAGATCAATAATTTTTGCATCCCCCACATACTCTTTAGTTGAGTAGTCAGTAAGTCTGCTAAGTTTTTTTATGATTGCTGTCATTCTATCCAATTCCTGTTCCATAGTATCAAGGAGCTTCAATGGAGAATTTTCCATATTTACAAGAAGTCTTTTAAACATTGCAATTGATGTTAAAACAACAGTAAGAGGCTGATTCAACTCGTGGGCTGCAGCTCCTGCAATTTCCATTATTGCTGTATGTTTTTCACTTTTAATCAGCTGTTGCTGCGCTTCAACAAGCCTTTTAGCTATCATTCGATCTTCGGTTATATCTCTCAATGTTATAAGAATCATTCCCTCCTCACCTAACAACACAGCAGATGCAGAGATTATTTTAGAGTCGCCATTTATGCTTGAAGTACTGTTATCCAGTTCAAATTCAACACTTACCTTTTGGCCTGATTCAGTTTTTTCAACTAAATGCTCATAAACAAACTTCTGGGAAAATGGAATTAAATTTTCAAAAGGCATCCCGCGTATTTCACCGGGATTGAACCCTAAAATAGAAGTGCCTTCAGGATTAACAAAAACCACAACTCCACTACTGTCAATAACCAGCAGACCATCCATGAACCCCATGAAAAATTTCTCATAAGGTACAAGTGCCGCAAGTTTTGATTCAGCTTCAGTCTGAACCTTTTCTATCTGCATATTTTTCTTATGCAACGACTGGGTTATCTCGTGGTTTCGAAGCGCTATTGCTGTTGCATTTGCCACTGTCTGACAAAAAACAAGCTCTCTTTGAGAAAAAACCTCTCTTGTATGTTCATATCTTAAAAAGATAACTCCCAGTACGCGATTCTCCTCAATAATTGGAAACAGGGCAATGGAACGAACCTGAACACTCTGCAATGTTGGAAGAACACCTTCCATAACTTTAGAATCAGAAACATCACTTACAATCAGAGGTTCTTTATCATTAACAACACGTCCAATTTCAGGATAGGACTCAAGATTAATAACCAGATTTTGAATATCAGGATCATCGCTTGATGCAATTACAAGACCCAAATCCCCTTCATCGCGCACCAGAACAACCGAACATCTATCAGAATTGAGTTCCACGGATAAAATTGAAACCATGTCATAAAGACTATATAAAAGATCGCCGGTTCCCACAAGTTTCGAAGTAATATCAATAAGCGTCCAGGAATCTCTAACCTTAAAATCAAGCTGCTCCGAGATGGAGATTCGTTGAAACTGGGCATGAATCCTGGCCATCAGACTAAACCCTGTAAATGGCTGTATTAAAACATCATCAACTGTAGCATTTAAGAGCTCAGACAAAACATCTGTATATCCGCCAATAATTGCAATAATACCTATAAGATTTAACTCTGGTGCCCTTATTGCAGAACATAGAGCAATAAAATCATCTGCACCGATTGTAGCATCAATCATATAAAGAGTGGGAACACCTATGGCAACTGTTTCCAGGACCTCTTCCTTCGTTTTTGCAACAATAAGTTTATATTCAGAAATCTCAAGACCTGAAGAGACTTTCCGGACAATAGTTTCATCTAATGAAAACAGTATTATTTGTTTTGAAACACCCATGACAAAGGACTATAACTCTTTAATTTAGAATAGACAACCTTTTGAT
>JAFGVO010000459.1 GCA_016937935.1 Deltaproteobacteria bacterium
AAAACCCTGTCAAGAAAAAAATATTAAATGATGTCGTTTTTTTCAATTTTTTCACAAGTAAAATGACTATTTGGGCTGAATAGTTACTAAAACTATTCTATAAAATTAACGATTATTAATAAACTGAAAACCGCAAATTTCACCCTCCGTCCCCTTAAAGCTCATCTGGGCTGCATATTAAAGTAATCTCTTTTTGTTTAATAAATAAAGATATTTAAGTTGCATTCTTTAAGGTTCTAGCAGATATTTGTTTGGAATTTATAAAAAGCTGGGGGAGGGTAATTAGATAATTATTTTGCTTCGCAATCTCCAGGAGAAACAGCACCTTCTGCAGCGCAGTCCATAGGACATGCTTCGCAAAGAATGCATGTATCGATTGCATAATATTTTTCTGCGGATGGAGTTGAATCTCCTCCACTTGCATCCATGCATGTATCATGACATGCTAACCATTCAGCATCAGTACCTTCACAAAGAGCAATACAGTCATTGATGGTTTTGCATGTTTCATCACCCTGACAAGCTGAATAAACTTCGTAACATGCGCCTTCTTTACCTTCTGAATTGTTAGGGTCGTCTTCTGCAGTAATAGCACAACCGTAACATTGATCCCAGCAGTCGCCAACGTTGTCACATACAAGAAATTGGCTCTCTTCATCTGTGCTTCCGGTATTTGAGCTGTCATTAACATCAGGTGCTTTTGAATCATCAGAGGTGCTGCTGCATCCGGCAATCAGTAAACTAAAAAGAGCTGCAGATACTAAAAGAGTTAAAAGTGTAATTTTTTTCATGGTTTCATCCTTTTTTTATTATTGCAGCCCTCAAAAGACCGCGTGTTCCTAATAAGTATATATCAAAAACAGCTGTTCAAACAAAGTATTTATTTAAACAAAAAATATAAAAACAGGATTTAACAAGAAAAGGGAAAGGAAGAAATGATGAAAGACTATTTAGCTTCCATGAAAGCTTTGATGTCTTTTGCAGGTTTGAAACCGATAGTTGTGGAAGCAGCAATTTTAATTGTCTGTCCGGTCTGTGGGTTTCTACCATCTCTGGCTGCGCGCTCTTTTTTAGTAAAAGTACCAAAACCGGGAATTGCAAATTTGCCGTCATTTTTAATAGATGCTTTCATCTGGTCAACAATTACTTCAAAAATCTCTGCAACTGCTTTTTTGCTGATGCTGTCTGATGTTTTGTCTGAAGATGCTACTGCGTCGATTAATTCTGCTTTTGTCATTTTGTATACCTCTTTATTTGTTTGTTGGTTAATATAACTCGTTATTGTTTTAACTAGTTTGGGTAACTTGGTTTTGACAGGGAAATATGTCAAGCTTCTTTAGAAAAAAAATGAGTATTTATTGCAATTTCATGTTTCATACTTTGCATATCTGTCATTTTTTACCCTGTTTTCTCAATTGTTTAAAAAAATCACTTAAAAGTTGTGCTGACTCATCTGCCTTTATTCCAGATGTCACTTCACATCTATGGTTGAGTCGACTGTCTGTTAAAAGGTTAAAAAGAGAATTAACCGCTCCGGCCTTTTTATCAGCTGCACCATAAACAACTCTTGGAATGCGTGAATTTATAATAGCTCCGCTGCACATTGGGCAGGGCTCAAGAGTCACATAAAGGGTTGTCTCTTCGAGGCGCCAGAATCCTGTGTGATGAGCCGCCTGGGATATTGCCATAATTTCCGCATGGGCAATGGGGTCCTGATCTGCCTCCCGTCTGTTAGAGCCGGTTCCAATTACTTTGCCGTCCTGATCTACAATAACAGCACCAACAGGGACCTCTCCCTCGTCAGCAGCTCTTCTGGCTAAATCCAGAGCCAGTCCCATGTAAATCAAATCTTTAGGGTTATCCATTGTGCCTCTTCTTAAAATCTTTTTTATGTTTGTAAATAGTTCTCCCGGGTTTTTCTACAAGGAGAGACTTTTGTCTCTTTCGCTCTTTTGCATCAGGAATGTACAGACTGTTTTTGTTTTCGTCCATTTCGGCGGCGTACATAGCAGCTGCCATGGTACCTGGAAGTGGAATAAAATTCTGAACCTGTTCCAGAGACTGGTTTCTCTTTTTTAGCCAGTTTCCTGCATGATCACCATCATTTTTTGTACATCCTGGAAAACCCGAAATAAAGTAGGGAACCAGATATTGAGGCTTATTCTGCTTTTTTGAAATTTCTAAAAAGATAGTCTCAAACTCCTCCATTATCTCAATTGCAGGTTTTCGCATCAGTTTAAGAACATTATTACTGCTGTGCTCAGGGGCAACCTTCAAATGTCCGCCTGTGTAAAATTTAGCCAGAACCTCAATGAATTTATGGTTTTTCAAAGCCAGATCATGTCTGATTCCGCTTGCAATAAAAAGATGTTTAACCTGCTCAAATTTTCTTATTTTTGAAAGAAGTTCAATATATTTATCCTGGCCATCTTTAATATTTCGGCATATTTTCGGATAAAAACATGAAGAACGTTTACAGCCGGCACACCGTTCACTCTCTTTGAGCTCTATCCCATAGGCATTTGCCGTAGGGCCTCCCACATCTGAAATTGTACCTTTAAAAGCTTTGTGTTTTATAAGTTTATCAACCTCTTTTAAAATTGATTCCTCGCTTCTGCTTGTAACCATCCGTCCCTGGTGGGCAGAAATCGAGCAGAAACTGCATCCTCCGGGGCATCCTCTTAAAGAAGTAATGGACCATTTAACAGTTTCAAAGGCCGGGATGGTTCTGTTTTTATACGCGGGATGAATATTACGTGAAAATGGCAGTGAGAAGATCTCGTCAAGCTCTTTGGTGTCTGGAATCCACGGAGGCTCACAAACAAGAAATCCCTCTTCGTATTTCTGATAAAACCCCCGCTCTTTAAAAGGTCCCATCTCTTTTTCAATCATTGAGGTCTGGGTTATAAGCTTAGAGGGATATCCATCAATTTTTTTATAATCAGGCAGTTCAATGAAAGTCTCTTTCTGAATTTCATCAAGACTCTTTTTTAGTAGAGCAGTTCCTTTAATTCCATTGAGCGGTTTGTTTGCTTCAGCTCTTTTTGCTATTTCAACCGCCTGGTATTCCCCCTGGCCAAACACTAGTATCGAGACCCTTGTATCAACAAGTATTGAGCGGCGAATACTCTTTTTGAGGTAATCGTAATAGGCAAACCGCCTTGAGCTGGCTTCGATCCCTCCTAAAACAACAGGGGTTTTAGGAAATGTCCCTTTGGCAAGTCCGCAGTAGACACCTGTAGCCAGATTTGGCCTTGCTATAGTGTAGCCCTCAGCGGCATATTGGTCCTTTTTTCGAGGTGCGAGATCGGCGGTGTAGTTATTCAATGTCGAATCAACAGCTCCCCCGCTTATACCAACATAGAGCAGGGGAGCCCCCATAATTTTAAGAGAGTCGGGATTTTTCCAGTCAGGTCTGCATATTATCCCTGTTCTGTAGCCGGCATTTAAAAGAACTCTGCCAATAAGCGCTGTTCCGTGGGAGTGATGATCAAAATAGTCGTCTCCAGTAATAAGTAAAACGTCCAGATCCGTCCATCCTAGTCGATTCATCTCGTCCCTCGACATGGGAAGAAACGTTGCAGCTAGTGGTTTTTTTATTGAATTAATCACCTTGTAAAAAACTCGGCAAGGGTTTTGGCAATCTCTTTTCCGTTGCTGAAAACAAGGTCATGTTCATAACCCTTAAACTCTTTAAATTCAGCGTTCGGAAACTCTTTTACTGTTAATCTGGCTGCATGAACGGGCATTGTGCTGTCTTCTGAGCCATGAATTACAATTACTGGAATCTTGATTTTCTGAGTATCAAGCTTTTTATCTTTCTGATTCTGGGCGGTTTTAAAAATCTCATAATAGTAAGGGTAGGGTCTTACATAAAAAATCTCCTTCTGGGTAATATCTCCATCAGGTTTTTCAAAATCAGTTTTAGACACTCTCGAATTTATAAGTCCCAGAAGTTTTGCAGGGGAAAGCCTAAGTGCCAGGTTTGCAATACGGGTTCGACCTTTAACCTCCTCATCACTTACCGCGTACATAACTGTGGATATTAACGCCAGCCCTTTTACACTGTTGTCCGGGGTTTGAAGAAGATATTCTATGGCACCGTATGCTCCGTTTGAAACCGCAGCCAGATAGTCAGGTTTTATTTGAGCAGCCACTGTAAAATCTTTTATAAGCTTGCCCCAGTCACTTGGATGGGCTGTGTAAAAAAGACTGTTATCAGGATAGTTTAAGGCATAAACATTAAAGTTTTTGTTTAAGTCTGTTGTGTATAGCCAGATACGTTCATCAAATATGCCTCCGTGAATTAAAAGCAGCACCGGAGCATCCTGTGAAGGACCTTTAAGATACATATACTTGTAATCAGATCCGCTTTCAGTGCTTTTAACTGTAAGCTCCTTCCAGGGATTCACTTTAATTTCCGGCCTCTTTACTGAGGCACTTCCTTTGGGAATACACCCTTGAAAAAAGGGTGTTAAAACAGGAAGCAACAAAAGAGTCATCAGCTTTTTTACGATTGAATTTGATTTCATGAATTATTAACCATTCTATAAATAGAGAAATATAAACAACTTTAATTTCTCATCAATTTACTAATCACAAAATGATGAGATGTCACTATCTATATAGCAGTCATCAATAATTTATAATAATATTTACTGTATATTTAAAAAATCTGATAAAATAAGAGAGGCACAGCAATTGTGTCCCTGATGCAATGGAACGCATAATCAGAGTTTAAAGGAGGTTTTCAAAATGTTAAGATTTTTTATGGCTTTATTATTGATGACTGCTGTTTTTGGGGGATGCTCAACTGATGATGGGAGAGTTACGGGTTTACCTGACGATACAGACAGTAATACTGCAGGGGACACGGATTCAGATACTGATACGGACACAGACACCGATTCTGACACTGATACCGATACAGACACCGATTCTGACACTGATACTGACACTGATACTGATTCAGATACGGACACAGGTTCTCCGTCCAGCCCGTTTCAGGTGGTTGGTTATTTTCCCGACTGGGGTTCAAACCTTAATACTACAGCTTCAAATCTGGAATATAATCATCTGACTCATATCAATTATGCTTTTATTGTTCCTGTATATACAAAAGATGCAGGCCCTTCTTTAAGGCCTCTTGATAATCCGGATGTACTTACAACAATTGTTACAAAAGCCCATGCTGCAAATGTTACTGTCAGCATAGCTGTTGGTGGTTACAGTGCCGGGGTTTACGCATTTGAGGAGATTTCAAGAAACGATACCTACAGAGCAGATTTTATTACACAACTTGTAAAATTTGTAGATGATAACAATCTTGACGGTGTTGATATGGACTGGGAGTATCCAAAAGATTACTCTGAAACATGGTTTGATAATTTAATGGTGGAGCTCGGGACAGCACTTCACGCAAAGGGAAAAATTCTTACAGCTGCAGTTATTGCGGGAGAAGATGGAAGCCCTGAGGCCGCAGCAATCAGTGATAAAGTGTTTGGTGCTGTTGATTATCTCAACATCATGTCCTATGACGGATGGCAGGATGGAAGTCACTCTTCATATAATATGGCAGTGGATAACCTTGATTACTGGATAAATACAAGGGGGCTGCCACCTAAAAAAGCAATGCTTGGTGTTCCTTTTTACAATCTTGCCAGCAATCCTGTATCTGTTTTGGAGCAAAAATGTGATTACGTTGTAAGTGAAGGAACAGCAGGAGTAATGATCTGGGAAATATCAACAAATCCCGATTCCAGACTGGGAATTATCTACGACAAACTATTTGCAAAATAGTTAACTCCGCCAGGATTATTTAATCTTCTGAAAATAAATTTCATATATCTTTAACTTGCTCATTGTGTTTTTCTCTGTATTATTGTCAGCAATTGGACTTGAACAGGGAGATTCAAATGAATTTTTTACATACAGCAGTAATATTGGTTTCACAGACAGAGGTTGCCAAAACTCCAAGTGACGCAAGTTTTGAACTTTCAATATGGAAATGGGTGATAATTGTCAGCGTTTCGGCTTTTGTAGCTATTTTTGCAATCAAGCGAATAGGGGATATTGCCGCAAAACGCAAAACAGAGATGATTATCGAAGATATCGTTGGAAAAGGTGAGTCTGCAAAAGCAACACAGTGGGTTGAAGACGAAGATGATGAAGACGACGATGACTACGACGAAGAAGAAAATGATAACAAGTAGGGACCGGAGTTTATCTCCGGCCGCCAATTGATTCCTGAAATCTCCGGCCGCCAATTAGTTTATTCCAACCCGTTAATACCGCGATTATCCCAAACAATATTATTCCACATTAACTGTAACTTTTCTCCAAATTAGCCGTTTTTTTGACCTTACGGTTAGTTTGATCATAATGGAATGTATTGACGGAGTTTTTCGTTATAAGATTTCGAAGGAGAAATCATATGTTAAATGAGAGAACAGGCACGAGAACTACCACAAGAAATACCACAAGAAACAATAGAAGGATTCACACATGTTTTTTTACTAAAAACCGTGAATATCATATCAGATCAGGGGAGTGTATTGCAGTAAGAGACAGACTGTCACAAGTCTGGATTGCAGGACACAAAGCAATCGGCATGCGTTTAAGAGCGCTCCCTCCTAATACACCATACGTTGGAAGAGCCCTTGAATTTTACTCAATTGAACTTGAGCAGATAATCAGAACATCCCCGGTTGTTGATATTATAAGACCCAACAGAAACGACGTTCAGTTTTACGGCTTTGTCCACGGCTTTGCACCTGACAACGACCTTGTAGGCTAATTTAAAATCCACTTTCAAATCTTTTTCGTCAAAATTTTGACACTTTCACAGAACAATCCTGTTGAATAATAAATAATACGTTAAAATATCTAATCTTTTTTGTGGCACTCAATTTGCAAAGCATCATGCTGTAAAACTTTTTTTCAGGGCATGGAGGCCAAAATGAGTAAAAATGGAAGATCAGTACTTGTAACAGGTGGCGCGGGTTATGTGGGAACAGTTTTAGTTCCTCTTTTATTGCAGCGCGGCTACAAGGTAAGAGTTTTTGATAAACTGGTTTTTGGGGACGAAGGACTTTCATCTATAAAAGACAGAATTGAAATTATCCAGGGTGACATCTGCCATTTTGACAGCGCAGTATTAGATGATATCGATAAAGTGATTCACCTCGCGGCATTAAGCAACGATCCCACAGCGGAGTTTGCTCCTGATGCCAACTATCTTATAAATGTTGATGGAACAAGACAGGTAGCAGAAGCGTGTGTGCAAAAAGGTGTTTCAAAATTTATCTACGCATCAAGCTCCTCAATCTATTTTAGCCTTAACCCATACGACGGAATGCTAACAGAAGAGTCCGAAGTAAATCCCACAGCTCCATATTCTGCATCTAAAAAACAGGCTGAGGCACTATTAAAAGAGATGGCCGGACCCGATTTCTGCCCCGTATTTTTAAGAAAAGGAACCCTCTTTGGTTCATCCCCAAGAATGCGCTACGACCTTGTTGTAAACGCATTTGTTAAAGATGCCTGGGACAAAGGAAAACTTACAGTATTTAACGGCGGCGAAATGTGGCGTCCTCTTTTACACGTAAACGACGCATGCGAAGCCTACATTAACGCTCTGGAACTTCCCGACGATGTAGTAAGAGGAAAAGCCTTTAACGTACTTCGCAAAAATTACAGAATTCTTGAGCTGGCTCACTGGACCAAATACGTATTAAGAGACAAAAAACACATTGATGTTGAAGTTCAATACACAAGCGGTGTCCCCCCAAGAAGTTATCAGGTAAGCGGCGACGCCTTTAAAGACACATTTGGTTATACACCACAAAGGGGAATCTCTCAGGCAGTACTTGATCTATGGGCAAGACTGGAGCAGGGTGAACACGCAGATTTTGGAAACCCGGAATACTACAATATAACCTGGCTGAAACTGTTAACAGCAATGCAGGGCCGCCTTGCAGGAATGGGAACAATTCTACCCGAACTCCCAAAAAACATATTGCACACACAGCAGCAAAACAGTGAATCAATAAGTTCAACACCGGTTGCTTAAGGTTCCGGCAAAATTTAATGAAAGTTAAATAAAAGTCAGGGTTATAAAATGAGTTTTTTAAAACAGCCTTTAAATACAGCAATAATGTCTCTACCTTTATGGACCCATTTCACTCCCAGTTATGCAGTCGGGTTGTTGTGTTCGTGTTGTAAACAAAAGGGCTTGAATATTAAAAAGTATGAAATCGAAATAGAATTTTATCATCATGTTTCAGATGAAAATAAAACAGTATGGATACCTGAAAATACTCCATATTGGGACAATCCTGAAAATGCAGAACAACTTTTTGATAAATACCAGGAAAGCTTTTTTATTCCCCAAATTAAAAGATTGCAAAATGCCGGTCACAATGTTTTTGCATTTACAGTCAATAACAGATCTCTGGCTTTTACAGGTGAATTTATCAGACTGTTAAAAAAGATGATCCCTGAATCATATGTGATTTTAGGAGGTCCTACTGCTTTTTCAGCACCTGAAAAGATGATTGATATTGATGGGGTTGATGGAGTTTGTCTTGGTGAGGCTGATGAACTTTTTCCACAGTTTTTACTTGATTTGCAGGAGAATGGATCACCAAAACAGTACGAAGGTTTTTTTATAAGAACAAATGATGGCTCAGTTTCAAGAAGTAAAAGAGTAAAAGGTCCATCTGATATTGACAGTCTGCCTTTTCCTGATTTTTCAGATTGCAATTTGAATCTGTATAAAGATGTTGGAGCCTTGCCTACAAATCTCAGCAGAGGGTGTCTGCAACGATGCAGCTATTGTGCCGAGAGTCCCAATTTTGGAAAATTTAGATTTCGCTCCGGTGAGAATCTGTTT
>JAFGVO010000460.1 GCA_016937935.1 Deltaproteobacteria bacterium
GCCGATTTATGAAACCATAAATTCGGCCTCAAACAGGTGGGGGCATGATATGAAAAACCCTGGGGGCATGTTTATGAAAAATGACATGCACGGGTGGATTTATGTATTTCCATAAACGAAATAATATTAAGGGGTTAATATTATGTTCTGTTCTGCTGTTTTCTTTTTTTTACATTTAGGAAAAGTTTAAAGAATTTTGTTTGAAAATGTTACCTGGGGGTAAATGTTTTTTTAGGGCTGGCTAACAAAAGACGCGCGGGCGTTGATGTTTTGCTGTTTGGCACAGTTAGTGCTTAAGGGAAAGGCATACTACTTGGTGTGCACTTAAGCGCACCCATACCTCAGGAGGTAAAAAAAATGCGTAAGATAGCGATTTATGGAAAAGGTGGAATTGGAAAATCCACTACAACACAGAATACTGTAGCCGGACTTGCCGAAATGGGAAAAAAAGTTATGGTTGTTGGCTGCGATCCCAAGGCGGACTCTACTCGTCTGCTTCTTGGCGGTCTTGCACAGCAGACAGTTCTTGATACCCTTCGCGAAGAAGGGGATGATGTTGAACTTGAAGATGTGATGAGAGAAGGTTACGGAAAGACCCGTTGCGTTGAATCGGGCGGACCCGAACCGGGAGTCGGTTGTGCGGGGCGTGGTATTATTACATCTATTAATCTGCTGGAGCAGCTTGGTGCATATGATGAAAAATGGAATCTTGATTATGCTTTTTACGATGTTTTAGGTGACGTTGTTTGCGGTGGTTTTGCTATGCCTATTAGAGATGGTAAAGCCGAAGAGATCTACATTGTGGTATCCGGCGAGATGATGGCCATGTATGCTGCAAATAACATTTGTAAAGGTATTGTTAAATATGCAGATTCAGGCGGGGTTCGTTTAGGCGGACTTATCTGTAACAGTCGTAAGGTTGATAACGAGAGAGAGATGATTGAGGAGCTTGCAAGACAGCTTGGTACAAAGATGATCCATTTTGTACCAAGGGATAACTTTGTTCAGAAGGCTGAAATTAACAGAAAAACAGTTATTGATTATGATGACACTCATGTTCAGGCGGATGAGTATCGCAAGCTTGCAAAGGCAATCGATGACAATAAACATTTTGTTATTCCTACACCGATTCCAATGGAACAGCTTGAAAAACTTTTAATTGACTTTGGCATTGCCAACTAATTGCAAGGAGAATTTAAAATGGCAAATACATATTTAATGGTAAGGTCAATTATCAGACCTGAAAAAGTTGATACTGTTCTTGAGGCGCTTCTTGAGGCAGGTTATCCCGCTGTTACTAAGATTTCTGTTTACGGTAGAGGTAAGCAGCGTGGTTTAAAGGTTGGGGAGGTTACTTATGATGAGCTTCCAAAAGAACTTTTAATAGTAGTTGTTCCAGTCACTGACAAGGATTTTGTTGTTAAGACAATTATTGAAAAATCAAGAACCGGTCAGGGTAATTTTGGTGACGGGAAGATTTTTATTTCTCCTGTTGAAGAAGTCTACACAATCAGTTCGGGACTGTTACAGGAGTAGCGAATAAAATTCGTACTCCGGACTTGGAGCAAACTTATGAAAGAGATAATGGCTGTCATAAGACAGAATAAAGTAAATGTTACAAAGAAGGCTCTGGCTGATGTTGGTATTAGCTCATTTACAGCAACAGGCAGGATAACGGGCAGAGGCAAGGGTCTTGTTGATTTTAAAGTTTTGCATGGTGCTGAAGACGGTCTTCCTCAGGCTATCAGCATGCTTGGACAGGGTCCGAGGCTTGTGCCTAAAAGACTAATTACAGTGATTGTATCTGATGACTGGGCAGAGCGGACTATCAAGGCAATTATTGATGTGAATAAAACAGGTAACTGTGGTGACGGCAAAATTTTTGTCCTGCCAATTTTAGAAGCCACCCGGGTTCGTACATCTGAAACCGTTACTGGTGCAAGTGGTTCTTCGGTATTGGATTCTTCGGCGGAGAGTGAAAAATGAGTAAAAAAATAATACAAGATCCTTCAGAATTTAAAAAAGAAATTCTTGATAAGTACCCCACAAAGGTTGCACGGAAACGTGAAAAATCAATGATGATCGTTGAACCCGGGGAGACACAGCAGATTCAGGCCAATGTGAGAACCATCCCTGGTATTATTACTCAGAGGGGCTGTTCTTACGCCGGATGTAAAGGTGTTATTCTCGGGCCGACACGTGACATTGTAAATATTACCCACGGTCCGATTGGTTGCGGTTTTTACAGCTGGCTTACAAGACGAAATCAGACAAAGCCCGAAACCGAGACATCTGAAAACTTTATGCCTTACTGTTTTTCGACAGATATGCAGGAGCAGAATATTGTTTTTGGTGGTGAGACAAAATTGAGACAGGCAATTCAGGAAGCCTATGATCTGTTTCACCCTAAAGCAATCAGTGTTTTTGCCACCTGTCCTGTTGGACTTATCGGTGATGATATTCATGCAATCTCTAAAGAGATGAAAGAGAAGTTTGGGGACTGCAATGTTTTTGCATTTAGTTGCGAAGGCTACAAGGGTGTGAGTCAGTCCGCAGGACACCATATTGCCAATAACCAGATTTTTAAACATGTTGTTGGTACTGATGATACTGTTCATGAAGGTAAATTTAAAATAAATCTTCTTGGTGAATACAATATCGGCGGCGACTCTTTTGAAATTGAGAGGCTTCTTAATTTATGCGGAATTACTTTGATTTCAACATTCAGCGGTAATTCAAGTATTGATCAGTTTGCTAACGCTCATACTGCTGATCTGGATCTGGTTATGTGTCACAGATCTATCAATTACATGGCTGATATGCTTGAAGTTAAATATGGTATTCCCTGGTTGAAAGTTAATTTTATCGGAGCAAAAGCAACAGCAAAATCTTTAATTAAAATTGGTGAGTATTTTGAAGATGCAGAACTTCAAAAGAAAATTAAAGAGG
This sequence comes from Deltaproteobacteria bacterium, assembly GCA_016937935.1. GTDB lineage: Bacteria > Myxococcota_A > Polyangia > JAAYKL01 > JAAYKL01 > JAFGVO01. The sequence continues at coordinate 2,950 of JAFGVO010000460.1, forward strand.
TTGTTGATGCAGAGATGCCCTTTGTGCAAAAAGAACTCGAGGCAATTTATCCAACAACCAAAGATAAAACTGCAATGCTCTTTGTGGGCGGTTCGAGAGCTCATCACTACCAGGAACTATTTAGTGAATTAGGTATGCAGACTGTGAGTGCCGGATATGAATTCGGTCACAGGGACGATTACGAAGGTCGCGAAGTATTGCCGGATATTAAGCTTGATGCGGATTCCAGAAACATTGAAGAGCTTAAAGTTGTAAAAGACGAGGAGCATTTTAAAGCGCGTAAAAAAGTTTCCGATATGGAGAAGCTTGAAAAGGACGGACTGAAATTTAAAGATTACGGTGGTCTTATTAAAGATATGCATAAGAACTCTCTTGTAATTGATGATATTTCACACTGGGAAAGCGAAAAATGGATAGAGTTTTACAAACCAGATGTTTTCTGTGCGGGCATTAAAGAAAAATATGTTGTGCAGAAAATGGGTGTGCCTCTAAAACAGCTTCACAGTTACGATTACGGCGGTCCTTATGCGGGCTTTAAAGGTGCAATAAATTTTTACAAAGATATTCAGCGCATGACAGATACAAAGGTCTGGTCACTGATTAAGGCACCATGGGACTACAGCAATGGTATGGAAGCAAACATGGGCAACAGCGCATAGCGACTGTTGTGATTAAAAGAAATAAGACGGAGTTAACAAATGTTACTTAGACATACAACTGGCGAAATTAAAGAACCCACAGCTCTTACAATAAATCCGGCTAAAACCTGTCAGCCCATTGGTGCAATGTATGCGGCTCTCGGCATCCACGGATGTCTGCCCCATAGCCACGGTTCACAGGGATGCTGTTCATATCATCGAAGTGCTTTAACAAGGCATTTTAAAGAACCCGTAATGGCAGGTACAAGTTCATTTACTGAAGGTTCATCGGTGTTTGGTGGTCAGCCTAATCTCCTGCAGGCTTTAAACAATATGTTCACCATTTACAATCCGGACATCGTGGCGGTTCACTCCACATGTCTGTCAGAGACTATTGGTGATGATATTGGGCAGATTGTTTCGAAGGCAATTACTGAAGGAAAAGTACCTGAAGGTAAACATGTGATTCATGCAAGTACTCCCAGTTATCAGGGTTCTCATGTTACCGGTTATGCCAATATGCTTGAAGGTATTATTAAAGGATTTGCAGCACCAAGTGTAATAAAGAGAGATCAGCTTAATATTTTAGCAGGCTGGGTAGAACCTTCGGATATGAGAGAGATTAAAGATATCTGTAAAACCATGGGTGTTAAAATTGTGATGGTTCCTGACACTTCGGATGTACTGGATGCACCTCAGACTGGAAAATATGAGATGTACCCGAGCGGAGGGACAACGATACCCGAACTAATAAGTATGGGACAGAGCAAATTGACTCTTGGCCTTGGAAGCTGGTGTACAGAACTTGCAGCGAAAACTTTAGAGCGTACTTGCAAAGTTGGGTTTGATATTATGGATCTGCCAATAGGTTTAAGAGCCACTGACAGGTTTATTATGGCTCTCTCCCGTTATGGAAACGCGGAGGTTCCCAAGTCCATAACAGCAGAGCGGGGCAGGGTTATTGATATTATTACCGATATGCAGCAGTACCTTTATGGTAAAAAAGTTGCTCTGGTTGGTGACCCTGATCAGCTGCTTCCACTTACTGAGTTTCTGGTGGATCTTGAGATGAAACCAGTACACATTGTAAGTGGAACACCAGGTTCAAAATTTAAAACAAAAATGGAGAAAATTTTAAAAGATAAAGTTCCCAATGCAAATATTGCAAACGGACCTCTTGCGGATATGTATCAGCTTCATCAATGGATTAAAAATGAGCCTGTTGACCTTTTAATAGGCAACACCTACGGAAAATACATTGCCAGGGATGAGGATATTCCTTTTCTCAGAATGGGCTTTCCTATTTACGACAGAGTGGGACACAACTATTTTCCTGTTACAGGCTACAAAGGTGCAATGAGATTGCTTGAGAAAATTTTAGGTCTTCTTCTTGATCGTCAGGATAGAGATTCTCCTGAAGAGACTTTTGAACTGGTAATGTAGAAAGGATTAAAAAGATGGAAAAACCAAAGCATCATATCTTTGTGTGCGCAAGCTTCAGAGTGGGCGGCGCTCCCAAGGGTATTTGTGAAAAAAAAGGATCAGCTGATTTTCTGGGCTATCTTGAAAACGAACTCATTGACAGAGGACTCGATGGAGTATTAGTCTCATCAACAGGGTGCCTTAAAGTTTGTGATAGAGGGCCTGCAATGGTCATTTATCCCGAAAATATCTGGTACGGAGGTATTGACGGCGAAGATGCCCTGGACGAAATAATCGACGCAATAGAAAATGAAGGCGTAGCAGATAAATACCTCATAAGCTGATCATAACAGACTGCAGTGTTGTTTTAACAGTTGATCTCTTTGTTAGTTGGTATCCAGCAAGTGGTTTTTTAATAGTGCAGGGATGGGGTTTAGCCCCATCCGAAAAGGCTTTTACGGCGGCAGGTAAACTACCGTGCTACGTTTTTTATTAAGCAAACATGCATTATGGGATGGAAACCAGTTTACAGTGCTTTGTTTAAGGATTAACTTTTATTGGATACATCTCGTTGAGGCAGTAACTGAATTTGACTTCTTTAGCTTCATCTCCCGGGGCGTAGATCTGGATTTTGTCAAATCCGAGGGAAGGGTTGTAAACAAGGCCTCCTTCGTTCCAGCATGCTTTTGTAAAATCACTCCATTGCAGGTCAGCTCCGCCTGCTGCAACGTTGTCCGCGCAGTAGATGATTCCGTCACTTGCAGCAAATTCAAATCTGATAGTGGTATCTATATTTTTGTTTATGTCAACATAGATGCCGCTGTAATGGGTATCAGGCCTCCACATTTTTATTGTTCCCGAACCCTGCTCCTGATTAACCGTCATTCCGAGAGCACCGATGGACCCGTAATTAATTGCAAGAATACCATCCACGCACACCTGACCTTCACCGGATATGAAACTCTCTGTAATATCACTAATGATTCCTCCGTTTACCACACCAATAGATGACGAACCATATCCACTCCAGTCACCTGCAATAAAATAGTACCCGTGCTTATCACTCTCTGTACTTATGCCCGTATCTGTTTCAGAAGTTTCAGCTACGGAATCTTCTGATGTATCTTGAACTGTGATAGTATCAGTGGTGGTATCAGAACCGGTTCCGGAATCAGTTTCGCTGTCAGGTTTATCCGAGTCAATATTACCAGTGTCATTATTGGAATAACAACCTGTAATTACCCCCTGAATTATTAAAAACAACGCAAATATCAAAAAACTTTTATTCATAAATACCCTCGCTGTTTTAAAGAGTAGTATATTTATGTAATTTATTAAAATAGTTTATGTGATGAATTGTTTTTATTCATTTGCTAAGATAATGGGTATTGGACGCTTTTTTGATGGGTGTATTAAATTTTACAGTAATTTCATGGGATTAAAAATAGATAATGAATGATTTAAAAGTACTGGTGGTTTACAGACGTACCACTTATGAAGAGATGCTTGATGGAAGCGGCAGGAATCATATGCAGACTTTAAAGAGTCAGAATGATCCCATTTTTGACCGCATTCTACTTGCCCACGAAAGTCACCTCTCTTCTATGAAATCTATTAAAAAAGTTTTGATAGAAATGGGAATCGATGCAGTCTGGCGTTATGATTTAAGTGGTATTATTCCTGATAATTTTGATCTTGTAATTACTATTGGCGGAGATGGAACGGTTTTACACGCGTCACATTCCATTGATAATACACCTGTTTTATCTGTAAATTCATCCCCTGATACTTCTACAGGCTATTTTTCAGCCTGCAATGAAAGTAATTTTAAAGAGTTGTTTGAAATCTATTTATCAGGAGGGCTTCCTGTGCGAAAACTTTACAGGATGGAGGTTCGCATAAATGGAGAGCTTGTAAACTCCAGAGTCTTAAATGATGTGTTATTTACAAATATATGCCCAGCGTCCACTACCAGATACATGTTAAGCTGTTCTCACAATAACGAAGATCAGTTGTCTTCAGGTGTCTGGATTTCAACTGCAGCGGGTTCCACCGCCGCAGTAAAAGGTGCAGGCGGCAGACCAATGGATCTTGAAAGTAAAGATCTTCAATATATTGTAAGAGAACCATGTCTTGGGGGAGGAAGTTCAAATCCAAAACTTCCCAAAATGGTAAATGGGATTTTTTCCAACGAAAATAATCTCTTTTTAAGGTCCAGATCTGATGATATTAGTCTGTTTATTGACGGACCCCATGTGGTTATTCCTGTAAAATTTGGAGATATTGTGACATTTTCCTCTGGAAAATCGCCTATTTACGTCGTTGGTAATTTTACTTAAAATAAGACTTGATTCAATTAAATATATGAGTAAAATACCGCCTTCTTGTATCAAGGTTTTATTGATCAGGGTTTTTAAAATTTAAAAGGTTTTTAAAAGAGGAATTTATTATGTATGCTGTAGTAGCTACCGGCGGAAAACAATACCGCGTAAATGAGGGTGACAGAGTTAAAGTTGAGAAACTTGTTGGTGACTCTGGTGCAAAAGTTGTTCTTGATCAGGTTTTAATGCTTGGTGATGGAGAGAAATCCAAAATTGGAGCACCTCTTCTTGCAGGCGCAAAAGTTGAGGCTGAAATTGTTGATCAGGGCAGAGGCAAGAAAATTGTTGTTTTTAAATTTAAAAAACGCAAAAAATACCGCAAAAAACAGGGACATCGTCAAAGTTTTACTGAATTGCGAATTACTAAAATTACAGCTTAGGAGAGTTTCTCATGGCACATAAAAAAGGTCAGGGTTCTACCAGTAACGGACGTGACAGTATTGGAAAACGTCTTGGTGTAAAAAAATATGCCGGTGAAAAAGTTGTTCCGGGCAATATTCTTGTTCGTCAAAGAGGTACAACATTTCATCCTGGTGATGGTGTTAAATGCGGACGCGACTATACACTGTTTGCTGTTAGTGAAGGTCTGGTAAAATTTCACACCAGAAATAACCGCAAATATATTAGTATTGAAGCTTAGTACTTCTTATCACTTTTAAAGAAAAATCTAATAAAGCGGCACTTCTCATTTTTTTGAGAAGATCTTTAATCCGGGTTTGTTAACCGGGGTTTTAAATGAAAACCTACTATTTTGATAATGCAGCTACTTCCCGGGCCTTTAAAGAGGTTGGAGAGCTGCTTTCAAAGCTCATGACAGATGAATTTGGAAATGCCTCATCTCTTCATGGACTTGGCGTCAATGCCGCAAAAAGAGTAGGTGACGCAAAAGCTTCAATATTAAATCTCATTGGCGGTGATCTCTTTGATGTTATTTTTACATCAGGGGGGACGGAGGCCAATAATCTGGCTATTTTGGGGTCTGCCCCAAAAAACAGGCGTAAATGTGTTGTGATAAGTTCTTTGGAACACTCATCTGTTACTGAGTCTGCAGCACATGTTGGACTAATAGGTGGAGAGGTCAGGATTGTAAAGCCGCAGCCAGGTGGTGTTGTTAATCCTGCAGATGTTTTAAAAGCTGTAGATGAAAACTGCGCTATTGTGTCAATTGTTCATGTGGCCGGGGAGCTTGGAACTGTTCAGCCTGTGTTTGAAATTGCCAAAGCGGTCAAGAAGAAAAATCCTAAAACCCGGGTTCACATTGATGCTGTTCAGGCTGCAGGATCTCTTCCGCGGCTGGATTATCCGGACTTTGTAGATATGGTTACGATATCCGCTCATAAATTTCACGGTCCTCAAGGTGTGGGAGCACTTCTTGTACGGCCCCATATTTCACTGAAACCCATGTTTTTTGGAGGGGATCAGCAAAAAGGGATACGCCCTGGTACTTTAAATATGCCCGCAATTGCAGGAATGGGGCTTGCGGCACAGATAACTGCAAAAAGAAGATTTGAAAGTTCAGTAAAAACAAGACTCTCAGCAGATCTGTTCAGAGATTTAATACTTTGTGAAGATGGTGTAAGAGTACTTGGAAGCCAGGAGCACAGATCCCCGGGAATTATTATTGCCGCAGTAGCCGGTACAAGATCTGAGGTCCTTCTTCACACAATGGAGATTGAAGGAGTGTATGCATCTGCCGGCTCTGCGTGTCATTCATCAAGAACAAATCCTTCCGCTTCATATGTTGACGAGGGTTTAAGAGATGATGAAGGGGTTATTCGCTTCTCAATTGGTGATGAATATAGTAATGAAGAGATAGAGGCAGCTGCGGATATATTTATCAGATCAGTAAAAAAAGTACGTGTAAACAGAGC
>JAFGVO010000461.1 GCA_016937935.1 Deltaproteobacteria bacterium
ATCGACCAAACGACATCAAATTTTGCGTGTTTTGAAAAAAAAGTTAAAAAAATATTTCAAAACAGCTAATTGTTCAATGATTTCAACCTACTCACTTTGGGTGGGTGTATAAAAAGCTAGTGACTCTATATGAGGTGTTTGTGGAAACATATCAAATCCAGTTAGAAATTGAAGTTTAAATCCATTTTTAATTAATATTTCTCCATCTCTTTTAAGGGTTTTGGGATTACACGAAACGTAAATAATATTTTTAACACCACTTTTTGCAATTTTTTCTGCAAGTACACTATTTCCAGTTCGAGGAGGATCCAGAATTATCAAATCTCTCTTTAAAAAAAATGAATCAGGCATTAATTCAGATCTGTTTTGATGAACATTGACATTGTTCAATCCTTCATTTTTGCAATTATCCAGAGCAAGTCTACATGCCATTCCATCAAGTTCAACACAATCGAGTTTTTTTACAAGTCTGGCAATAAAAACTGAGAAATTTCCTGCACCTGAAAAGAATTCAACACAACTTTCAACCGGAGAAATCAATTTTATTACTTCAATTATTTTTTTTATCAGCTGTCCATTGATATAGCTATTAGCCTGACCAAAACTTCCAGGAGGCATCAAAAGATTTACATTATTAAAAATTGTAGATCTAATAGCCTGATCACCAGCAATATCAACCTCCACACCTTCAATATTACCAGTAACTCCTTTAAAAAAGTCAGATAAAAGCACTTTTTGTTTTAATTTTTTTTCAGCCCTAATATACAGCCAGACACCTTTGTTATTATCATCAAATCCCGTCGAAAGAATAAGTTCACCCTGATTTTCATTCTCTTCAAAAAACAAACTCTCCCTTATAATGTCAATACATTCAGACAACTGCTCTTTTAATACAGGACATTCATGAATATCCTCAATCATATGAGCCCGCTCTCTAAAAAAACCAATCTCACTTTTTCCATTTTTTAAAATTTTAAAATGAAGTCTGGCAAGTCGCCTATAACCAAAACAGGTATTTGATTTTACAAACTCGATATTATGTAAATTGAAGTTACGCTCTAAAATATATTTTTTTTCTTCCGCCTGTTTATCATAACTAATATGCTGCCACTGACATCCTCCACATCTGTTAAAAACTGAACATTCCGGTTCAATTCTACATAAACCAGGTTCAACAATTTTGTCAATTGTACAAAAAAAGGCTTTTTTTTCCTCTTTTTCAACATTAACAATAAGTCTGTCACCAGGGGCTGCACCTTTTACAAAACAGATTTTTTCACCATAAATTCCTGCTCCATCACCACCAGGAGCCAGAGAATCAATCTGAATTTCAATTTTTCTATTACTGACCTTGCGTCTTGACATAAGCCGTTGTATTGAACCTTTAAAGCTATTTTGCTTTATAATTAATATTTTAGTATATAAATACCCTTTAGGGGTTATACACGATGGTAAAAAAACAAAAAGTTAAAAAAGTTAAAGCTAAAAAAGTTAAAGCTGAAATAGAACATGATGATTCTGTATCTCAGATAGATGTTTTAGAAAATGAGGAAGCTTTAAAAATTTCTAATAAAAAAAATGACTCCCTTGATCGGATTTCAGGTATTACATCCTATGATCCGTTAACTGCTTTTTTAAGTGAACTAAAACGATATCCTCTATTAAATCCAGAAGAGGAAAAGTCTCTGGCAGAAGAATATCAGCGAACCGGAGATGTAAAGGCCGCAGCCACACTTGTAACATCCAATCTCAGGCTTGTCGTTAAAATAGCTTTTGAATACAGAAGAGCTTATCGCAATATTATGGATCTTATTCAAGAGGGCAATGTAGGCCTCATGCACGCTGTTAAAAAATACGATCCCGCTCAAGGAGTTAAACTCTCCTCATATGCAGCATGGTGGATCAGAGCCTACATTTTGCGATTTGTATTAAGCAACTGGCGACTTGTCAAACTTGGAACTACACAGGCCCAGAGAAAGTTATTTTTTAACTTAAATAAAGAGAAACAGCGTCTTCAATCCATGGGAATTGAACCATCCACTGAAATGCTTGCAGATAATTTAAGTGTCAAGCCCAAAGAGATTATTGAAATGGAAAGGCGCATGGCTCAGGAAGATCAATCCCTTGATGTTGAAGTTGGTGACAGCTCCGGCAGAAATGTTACAAAAGGGGATCTTCTCCCGTCACCTTTACTGGCTCCCGATGATACTCTGTCTATGGCCATGTTCAAAGACGATCTAAAATACTATCTTGATGATTTTGCTGTTACTTTAAAAGGTAAAGAGAAAGTTGTTTTTCAAGAACGTCTGATAAGTGATTCTCCCAAAACTCTCCAGGAAATTGGGGACCATTTCAATGTAAGCCGTGAAAGAATTCGCCAGATAGAAAAGCGCGTCATGCTTGAGCTTCGTAAATATCTTGAAATTCATATGACCGAGTACTTTGAAGATGGAGTGGGAGGGGTATGACAGGTACACTCTATGTTGTAGCCACACCCATAGGAAATCTTTCAGATATTACATATAGAGCTGTCGAAACCCTAAAAAAAGTAAAATTTATTGCAGCAGAAGATACCCGGGTTACAGGTAAACTGTTAAAAAAATATGAGATTGAAACATCCCTCGTAAGTTACAGGGAGCAGAATGCCGCAAAAGCTGTTCCCAGGCTTATTTTATCTCTCCAGGCCGGAGATGATATAGCATTGGTCTCA
>JAFGVO010000462.1 GCA_016937935.1 Deltaproteobacteria bacterium
CGGCAGATGTTGATTTTTTTGTTTACGGTGACACAAGAACAGGGGTTGAATTTCATAATAAAATTTGCGCTGATATGAATGAATATATCGATAAAAATCCCTCTTTTCAGACCCTGGCGTTACATGTGGGTGATTTTGTAACTTATGGCTCCCGTGAAAGCTCATGGAGCAAGGAGTGGTTTTCTACAGATGCTGCAGATGTTCACAAATTCATGGCAGATGTTCCTCTTTTATCCTGCGTTGGAAATCACGAAGAGAGCGGTAATCTTTTTGATAAATATTTTCCCTATCCGTTTGTTGCAAAGGACGGACGTTACTGGTCATTTGATTATGGTCCCGCCCATATTGTCTTTCTCGATCAGTACAGTGATTATTCCGAAAATTCCCCACAGCATGCATGGCTTGAAAAAGAGCTGTCAACAACTGACAAAAAATGGAAGTTTTTAGTATTTCACGAGCCCGGATGGAGTGCAGGAGGGTATCATAAAGACAATATGGATGTTCGCACAAATATTCAGCCGCTTCTTGTAAAGTATGACGTTGCCGCAGTTTTTACAGGTCACAACCACTACTACGCCAGGGCGGAGGTTGAGGGAGTAATGCACATAACTACAGGAGGGGGAGGGGCTCCCCTTTATGATCCTGAAATGATAAACAAAGAACTGAAAGTAATTAAAAAAGCCTACCATTTCTGTACAGTTTCAATTAACGGCAACACCCTCAATTTTAAAGCAATAGACATAGACAATAAGATTATCGATTCTTTTACTGTCTCAAAATAATTGTATAGTTAAGGAAAAGAAATTATTTATTCACTAAATGATTTTGATATTAGACCTGAGCGGAGTTTGGGTTCAAACCATGTGGATTTTGGGGGCATTACTTTGTCTGCGTCGGCTATGGCCATGAGCTGCTCAATTGGTGTTGCAAACATTGAAAAAGCGACTTTGCAGTCTTCATTAACTCTTTTTTCAAGTTCAGCCATTCCTCTTATACCACCGATAAAATCTATTCTTTCATCGGTTCTGGGATCCCCGATTCCAAGGAGAGGGGCTAGTAGATTTTCCTGAAGTATTGACACATCGAGCTGTTTAACAGGATCTGAATCGTCAAAAGTTCCCTCTTTGGCTGTAAGTCTGTACCATTTATTATCAAGAAACATTCCAAAGGTGTGCTTTTGGTCGGGTTTTGGAGAATCTGTATGTTCAACAGTGAATTTTTCTTTAATTTTTTCAATCAATTCCTCAGGAGTATGATTATTAAGATCTTTTACAACTCTGTTGTAGTCAAGAATCATGAGCTCATCATGGGGAAACATCACCGATAGAAAATAGTTGTATGGCTCATCTCCCTTGTTGTCGGGATTGGCTTCACGTCTCATTTTAGACACGGTACATGCGGATGCGCTTCTATGGTGGCCATCTGCAATATACATGCATGGGACCTCTTTAAAAGCTTCACAGAGCAAAGTGATATCACTTGAATCTTTTACTACCCAGAAAATATGAGAGATACCGTCAGCAGATGTAAAATCATATTCCGGTGTGTTTTGTGTGAGGGTTTTAATGAGTGAATTTATTTTGTCAGATGCTTTGTATGTTAAAAAAACAGGACCGGTTGAAACATTCAGAGTATCTATATGTCTTGTGCGATCTCTCTCTTTTACAACCCTTGTAAATTCGTGCTTTTTAATTAATGAATTTTCATATTCGATTGTTGAAGCCCCCGCAACAAGACCTGTCTGAATATGATTTTTACCATTTACGGGCATTATCTGTCTGTAGATGTAAAGACTATCTGTTGTATCTTTAAATAAAAGACCTTTTTCAAGCAGATGATTAAAGTTCTCTTTACCTTTTAAGTAAACTTCATCTGCGTAGATGTCAGTCTCTTTGGGAAGGTCAATTTCAGGCTTAACCACATGGAGAAAACTCATTGGATTATTTTGTGCCAAAATTCTGGCTTCATTTGAATTTAGTACATCATATGGCAGACTTGCGATATTGGATGCATTTGATTTTTCAGGTCTTATTCCCTTGAATGGTTTAATTATTGACATTGTTAAATACCCTTATGATTTGATGTTAAACTCAATTGTGCAAATGGTATTTTGCATATTATTGGGTGATGGATTACAGTATTTTATGCTTTAAGTCAGCTTTAAATAATTAAAATTGTATTTATTGAATTTAATTAATAAAAAGGTTTATAAAAATGGATATTTATATAATATTAAACAAAGAGCATTATTAGTTTAATTTAAATGAAAACAATATTTAATAATTTTTTACTATGCAGCCACATTAGACAGGCCATTTGGAGGATATATGCTTCGAATAATAATATCAGTTTTGATAGTTACTTCAATATCTTTAATTTCAGCAGTTCAGACTGCATCTGCTGACGGGAGCCAGGCAGCCCAGGGAACATATACATATGACGGTGTTATTGCACTGGGGCATGCTCAATATATGGCTAAAAATTTTGATGGAGCAATTGCAAAATATAAAGAGGCAAAGGCAATGGATGCAGGCAGACCTGAATCATATTATTTTGCCGGTTGTGCTATGATACAGAAGCATTTGTTTGGTGAAGCTGTTGCATCATTTAAGGTTTCTGCTGAAATTTCAGGAGAGCAAAATCCTGTAATGCGTGCAAAATCCCTTTTTGCAGTTGGAATTGCATGGGAAATGCAAAGAGATTTTAAAATGGCCAAGAGTGCTTTTAGTGCATATCTTGATTTTGCCAAACTTCATACTGATGCAAATGTTTTTATAGAAATTGCAGAGCAGAAAATTGAAGTAATTGAAAAATGGGAACAGAGAGTGGCGGATAATCAGGTTGTTAAAGATAGAATAATTTCAGAATCAACAAAGTAAAAAATTGTATTAAGGTTACGTTAATAATGGATACCGGTAATGACAATAAGTGGAAGGGGCGCCGAAAGGATAGAGATGATACGCCATCATTTATCCGTAATGTAGATCTGCAAAATGAGCTGCTAAAAGCCAGAAATTCAAGCAGTAACAGTATTCCTGTTCTTTCTATTCCGGCAAAAATTAAAATCTGGCAGCAGGTGAGATGGCCCCTGTTAATAGCTGCTGTTCTAATTGTTCTTGTTGCCGTAGGTTTTTTCACCAATGATATTCTGGTTGCAAGAAATCTTGAAAAACGAATCAATGATGCATCTATAGGGGAAAAAACAGCCCATGTGGGTGTAATGCTTGAGAGTAATAAAATTTTAGCCAACATGGCAGATCGTTATTCTGACAGGTTAAATGTTCAAATTGCTTATGCCTGGAGTTCAGCTCTGATTTCTAAAATTTTTGATATGGATAAAATCATTCTCTCCGATGCAGGACCCTCTTTTGATGCAATAGCTGGAGATGTTTCCCCCCTTGGTTATGCAGCAAGAGGCACAAAGCTCCTTCTTGACGGTAAAACAGATGAGGCATTGTCTCTGATAAAAAGTGCATTAAAACTCTATCCTGATGAACCACGGTTATATCTTGTTAATTCATGGGCCAATTATGACAAAGGAAATAAAGAATCAGCTCTAAAAATTGTAAAAAAACTTAGAGCGGATTATCCGGACTATCTTCCGGCATTGTATACTTTAATTGATATTGGTCTTGATAGTCGAGATAAGTCACTTGTTGCAAAAAGCAGTTCAGAATTAATGATTGCATCTTCAGGAAATATTTACGCAGCTATAGCATCTTTAATGGTTAAACTTCCCGCATGGAATGAAGAGCCTCTTTCACCTGAATTGACTTCTGTAATACAAAGTTCTGCAATTAGCTTATCTGGAAAACTAAATGATGCTCCGGAAAAGATAAAAGTTTATGGACTGTACCTTTTAGGGAGAATCTATTTTGAATCTCATAATTATAAAAAGGCAATAGATGTTTTTAAAAAAATAATGCCCGATAGATATGACCTTAAAACTGTTGCCTGGTACAGCAGGACTGTTCTTGAAAATTCAGGACCTAAAGAGGCATTGAAACTTCTTGATAGTGTTGATAACAGCGGATGTAATGAAATTCAGGATATAAAAGCTAGATGTTATTTAAAGCTTTACCAGTTGGCAGATGCTGAAAAAGCACTTAACCAGCTTAAAAAGAGTCCAGTTTTTGATGTGACAGAATTAAACTGGATTCTTGCTGTAAGAAAAGGAAATGTTCTAGAAGCTGCAAAACTTTTACCACAGAGAATTTCCTCCTGGGATAAAGATGTTGCACTGGAAATGTATGAACTTCTTCAGGCAGCAGGTATGGCCAGTGACATAAAATCTTTTATCAAGTCAACAGCTAAAAGTCTTCCTCTCCTGGCAGAGGCTGTAGCTTTATGGCATTCAGATAATTCTTCCAAAGCTGTTGAATATTTTAAAGCCAGTGTGGACGAAACAGTTTTAGCTCTTGCTCTGAGAGTTTTAAACAATAATTTTCCACCTGATGTACTAAACGAAATTTTAAAGCCGGTTGTTAAAAGCACAACACTTGGTTTGCGGGTAAAAGTTGATATTGCAAGGGCAGTATGGAAAATTGATGGCAGGGAGGCCGCATTAAAAGTTGTAAGTTCAATGGACAATCTTAAGATAGAGTCTCCAATGTTTTTATATTCACTTGCTAAATTATACTCTGATATGGGGCTTAATGAAAAAGCTCTCAATATTGTTAAAGAGATTGATTTTCCAGAGTGTGTTGCTCTGAAAATTGAAATTATAAAAAAATTGCAGAAACCCAAACAGGTAAAAGACGCGTTAAAAAAGGTTTTTGAAAATAGTTCAATAAATCAGGAGCATCCGGCTATTGTTTATTTGCAAATGGAAAATAAATATGAAAATGGTGATATACAGGGTGTTATTGAGGATGCAGAAAAAGTAATTGATCATGCTGGAGTATGGACATCTGAGATTTCTGAACTGGCTTCTATGGCTATGAATACTGCTGGAGGCAGAGGAGAGGTTGATCGATATTTGCAAACTATATCTCAAGATGTAATTGCTAAATCCGGTATTGGTGAATCATGGAAAGTTCAGGAAAATATTATTAATCTGAATTTGCGAAGAGGCGGAAAATTTATATTTAAAGCTACAGAGACAATTTTAAACATGCTGAAAAATGACAAGGTTCCTGACCCGGCAATATGGTATAGTCATGGTTTAATATCTGCAAGGGAAGGTAATGTTCGTGGTGCAATTCGTTATTTCAATGAGGCTTTAGATCTCAACCCTGCTTTTCTTCCAGCATATGAACAGCTAAATATTATTGCAGAGATATCTGTTGAACGTCTTGAAAAGTTATCAAAAATATGGCCAGGATTTAAATTCCCGCCCAAGTAGGGAATTCTTCAATTTTAAAGAATTACTTTTTAGAAGTTGTTTTATTTGGTTTTGTCACTGTTTTATCAGATGTGATCTTTATTTTGGCAGTAGCAGTTGTCGGACTGTTAATTGAAATATATATTTTTATTTTTTCATATGTTTTTCGTCCAATACCCTTAACCCTTGTAATATGGAGTGTCTTTTCAAATTTATGTCCTTTTCTGTAGTGAATAATTCTTTCAGCCGTTGATGGACCAATTCCTGGGAGGTATGCGAGTTCCTGTGCTGTTGCATTATTGATATTTACAATAGGTGTATTGGATTTATCATCTGCAAATGCGTTTAAGCTATTGAGTGTTATTGCCATTACTATTGCCATAAGTGTTGTTTTTAAATAAATATGTCTCATTTTAAAATTCCTCTCTCTGCCAGGATTTTCCCTGGCGTTCATTAAAATTATTTTCATTTTTCAAAATATTATTACTCTTCCAATTTTGCGTCCGCTCTAATGGGTCATACCTCCTTAATTGAAGCTTTCCATTAATAGGGAGACAATCCAGTTTACAGCTGATAGATTCATCTCTGTTCATAGAGGCAATACCTATGTCCAGCCAGACATTTTTTTGTTCTCCGGGTTTTTCGATAATTGAATAGACTTTAAACATCTGTTTTTTCGTCTCTTTCAATTTATCCGGCAATGCATTTTGATTCATTTTTCATACCTTTCTCCAATTGGTTTCATTTACCGATGCTGGTGGCAGCGGGTCTTGCAATAAACAATAGCTATAACTGTGCCAAAAAACAGTATGTGAGGTTTAAATCTAAAAAGTGTTATATATCAGGTGTTTAGAGTTTTGAACCAGGATGATGTCTTTATAGGTTTACATATACATGTTGCATATATGTGGCATATTGCAAAAAGTTATGTCAGTTGGATTTCAAGTTTATGCTAAGAAATAATGATAGTTTCTTAAATATAATCTGGTAATTGTTAAAAAGATAAAATTTAAAAAAAGATTAAATTTTAAAGGGATAAGTTACTGTAGTTGGAGCTGATGAACGCGGAAATCTGGCTTTGCTGACAGCTCTTGCAGCGCAAGAACCCTGTGGTGTACCTGCAAAATCTCCAACTGGTGTTGCACTGTCAACTCTGCCGTCAATAGCAATTTTTGCCTTGATTTTAAAAGTTCCGGACTGACCTTGTCCACATCTCGAAACCGATGCCTTAACAGCATTCATTCCAGATATAACCTGAGACCTTGTAAGTTTAGTACCTCCTGAGGAAGCAGGTGCTGGAGTTGGAGCAGCTGTTTTAGGTTTAGTTTTGCTTGCACCAAGTAATGCGTCTAGAGCAGAGGTATTTCCTTTGGGTTTAGTAGCTGTTGTTGTTGAAGAACTGCTGTTTGAAGGCTCATCTGTTTTAGTGTTGTCACTTTTGCTGTCATCTTTTTTGGATGAAGATTTAGTTGAACTCTTTATTGAAGATGAAGAGGAAGATTTTGAATTATCAGCTTCAGCTTCATTAGTATCATCTTTTGGCATTTCTGCAACGTCACCAGATTTAACAGCGGCATCACTTTTTGCATTTTGAAGTTGCTGCTGTACTGCTTTTATGGCTTCGGGAGAAGCTTTGCTGTTTTTTAGCTCTTCAATCTGTTTCATTAAAAGCATAATCTGTTCACTATTTGCATCGTCTTTTTGATTTCCAGAAGATCTCCACATGAAGATGCCTCCGGCAACTAAAAGTGCCAATACTAAAATTGAACCGCCAATAATTGCTGCTTTCACGCCAGTGCTCATTCCCTGGCTGGCTGTTGCTGTAAGAATTGGTGCACCTAGAGTTGGTGCAAATCCGCCACCTCCAAGAGATAACATTTCATCAACATCATCAGCCTTTTCAGCTTCAGCTGCAAGTGAGCTGGCCATTGCCCTTATGTCAATAAGGCCGGAAGCCTCGTTAGTGGCCATTCCCGGGGATCTCAAATTGTTTCCTGCATCGGATGAAGATGATGAACTTAAACCTGGAGAAGCATCTGCTGCAAGAGCCTGAAGGTTGGAAAGTGAAAACAGTACAGAGTTTTCATGTCTTTGACCTGTCATCATTTCTTCCTGGGAAACTCTTGGTGCATTTGATTCAGCCTCAGTTGATGCAAAAATACCATTATTGTTGCTATTGTCTGCCTCACTAAAGAGATCGCCTCCACCAGACTGAAGGTCAGAATCATTAAAAAGTGAATCTCCGGTTGGGGCTGCACCTTGATTTGCATCGAATAGTCCACCAGTGGGAATATCTGCACCGGCAGATGAAAATAGATCTCCGGCATTATCGTCAGGAGCAGAGTCAAAAAGTCCGCCTCCGGAAGGTGCTGAGTCAGAAGGAGCAGAGTCAAAAAGTCCGCCTCCGGAAGGTGCTGAGTC
>JAFGVO010000463.1 GCA_016937935.1 Deltaproteobacteria bacterium
AAAAAAACAGACTCTTTTTGTTACTCTGAGATTTTATTTAATCGTTATTTGCGACTTTTCCAGTATGCTGTTATTAAGTGATTATGAATGTGTTAGGAATAGAATCTTCTTGTGATGAAACAGCCGCGTCAGTTATTACTGATGGGAAAATTTTATCTGATGTAATATCTTCTCAAATTAATGTTCACAAAGTTTACGGCGGTGTTGTTCCTGAACTTGCAAGTAGAAAACATATTTTGAATATTGGCACTGTTATTAAAACCGCTCTTAAAGAGGCTGAACTTTCGTTAGATGAGATACATGCAGTAGCATCAACAAGTGGTCCTGGACTATTAGGCTCTCTTGTCGTAGGCCTTCAGGCAGCAAAAAGTATTGCACTTGTAAAAAGACTCCCCTTTTATGCTGTAAATCATCTAAAAGGTCACATTCTTGCAGCAAGAATTAAAGATAATAATGAATCCAATATTCCTGAATTTCCATATATGGCTCTTTTGGCCTCAGGAGGCCATACAGGAATTTATCATGTAAAAGACATTGATAATATTAAATGTTTAGGTCAGACAAGAGATGATGCTGCAGGTGAGGCCTATGATAAAGTTTCAAAACTTTTAGGCTTGGGCTATCCTGGAGGACCAATAATTGATAAAATGGCCTCTATTCCAGGGGATTCTATAAAATTTCCTCAGGCATTCAGGCAAAAACGTTCCTACGAATTTAGTTTTTCAGGGGTTAAAACAGCAGTTGCCCAATATATTTCTAAACAAAACAGCATCAATAATGAACAGGCCCATGCAATTGCCAAAGGATTTCAGCAGTCCGTTGTGGATATTCTTGTTAGAAAGGTAGTATTGGCAGCAAGAGAAAAACAAGTTAAAAATGTTGTTCTAGCAGGCGGTGTAGCTGCAAATAGTGCTTTAAGAAAGCATGCATTAGAAATCTGTATAGAAAATGATCTTCTCCTATTTGCTCCACCTAAAAACAGATGTACTGATAATGCTTCAATGATTGCCTTTGCAGGCTATTTGGCATTACAAAAAAGTATGACAAGTCCCCTTGATACAGCGCCACGATCTAACTGGCCATTATGAGAATTTTAGCACTTGATGTTGGAAGTGTCAGGATTGGGGTGGCAATTTCTGATGAAGACCAGATTATTGCTCAGCCTCTCTCAAATATTGATGGTAAAAAATCACCTGTACAAGATGTAGAAGAACTCTGTTTCAAATACTCAGTTAAAACAGTCATAATTGGACTTCCCCTATCTATGAATGGAGGTGACAGAGGAATCAGCAGTAGAAGGGCAAAGGCTTTTGGTGAGGCTCTAAAAACACGACTTGGATTAGAAGTAATTTTTTTTGATGAAAGATTTTCAACAAGTGAAGCAAATAAAGCTCTTATTTCCGCTAGTGTTAAACGCAAAAAAAGAAAAGAATTTGTTGATAAAATTGCAGCTGCCCTGATTTTGCAGGGATATCTGGATCAAAATAAGGCTTCTGAATTTTTATTGGATTAAACAGAGTATGAAAATAAAAAAAACAGTAATCTTTTCAGGAATTATTTTTTTTATTATTGTTGCTTTTTCTCTTTTCGATCTCTTTATTGCATATCCATATTCTCCTCAAAATGGTTCATTTGAAGATGTACTAATTTCAATAAATAAAGGAGAAGGCCCACGTATTATTTCGGATAAACTTGAAAAAAACAAAATAATAAATTCTGCCTATAAATTTTCACTATGGATTAGATTTTCAAAGAAAATTCCCAGGTTGCGTGCAGGTGACTTTGTTTTGAGAGGTGATATGACCCCTCTTGAAATTTTTAATACACTCAGCAATGTGTCATCGTCAAAGGGAATAAGGGTAACAATTCCAGAAGGTTTTACTATTGATAAAATAAGCAGACTATTTGATGAAATGGAACTGGTCTCATATGGTGATTTTATAAAAGCAGCAACAGACCCATTATTATTAGCAGAGTTAAAAGTAGAAGCTCCATCTTTTGAAGGGTTTCTCTTCCCGGATACATACTATTTTTTTAAAGATGTAACTTCTCAAACAATAATAAAAAAGATGAACTCTCTTTTTAAAAAGAAATTTAAATCAATTGAAGGTTCCGAAACCAAAGATATGTTGAAAACAGTAACTCTTGCATCAATAGTACAGGCAGAGGCTAAAATAATGGAGGAAGCACCCATAATAGCAGGAGTTTATACAAACAGACTTGATAAAAAAATATTTCCCTCCCTTCTTTTACAGGCAGACCCTACAGTCTCTTATGGATGTAATCAGCTTGTAAAAGATAGATCACCCGTATGCCTCTCTTTTTTGGGAAAATTAACAAGACGTGAACTTAAAGATAAAAAAAATATTTATAATACATACGTTCATAAAGGACTGCCCCCAGGACCAATCTGCTCTCCAGGAAAAGACGCATTAAAAGCTGCAATTCATCCCAAAAAGGTTCCCTATATCTTTTTTGTGGCTTCAAAAAACGGACATCACAAATTTTCAACTACTTTAAAACAACATAATATTGCGGTTAAGAAATATATTAAAAAATTAGATTAATTTTATTTTATCAAAATGTCACTTGTTACAGGATTGAATGAAATATTAACTTCTCCATTTATACTTTTAGTAATAAACTTCCCTGCAAATTCCCCTCTCCATCCCTGCATTAGTTTTGACTGGCAAATTAATTCTTCACTCTTTTCATAAAATGCACACAACTCTTCAATTTCGCCCCTTTTTGCAAATCGCTCCATTGAAATCTCATTTTGTAAACAGTAGGACTTTAAAGAAAAATATAAAAATTCAAAAAGATTATTTCCTTTAACTGTTTTTGTTCTAATATTTTTCTGTTCCGACAAAACCTTTTCGGATTTCAGGCCTGCGACTACTGCGTCAACAATTTCTTTAGCGTACTTTTTAGGATTATCCCCTGAGGGCATTTTTAAATTTTCCAGCCCACTCTGATTTACAGGTGTAATTTTAGAAATAAGAATAAGAGAATCATCACTCAAAACTCTCTTTCTTGGAAGATTTCTTCTTTGAGCCTCTTCCTCTCTCCAGGCTGCAAGATGTTGAAGAACCAGAATATTTTTTGATGACATTTTGGGTCTTCTTTTAACCTTATAAAAAGCCAAAAATGGATCTGTTTTATAAAAATCTGCAGTTTCATAAAAATGCAGATCTTCTTTTAACCAGTTGAATCTATCTTTTTCAGATAGCTTTTCCATCAGTAAAATGTAGGCATCTGTCAAAAATTTTACATCTTCAATGGCATAGTTTTCCTGATTTTTGCTCAACGGACGCCTCATCCAGTCAGAATAACTCTCTGCTTTTTTTAATGTAATACCAAGGAGTTCCTGAATCATTGAGCCATAAGATGTCTGAAGCCCCATATTTAAAAATGAGCAGGCAATCTGGGTATCAAAGATGGATTTAGGTAAAATCCCGCAATTATGATACAAAATTGCCAAGTCCTGAGTTCCCGCATGAACAATTTTAATTACACTTTCATCTGAAACAATATTATATAACGGTACCAGATTAATTTTAGAAAGAGGATCTATTAATTGGGAATTCGAATCAATTGCCACTTGAATTAAAGCAAGTCTGGGATAATAGGTATTTTCAGGGATAAACTCCAAATCAAGGGCAATCAGACCTCTTTTCTTTGCTTCATTACAAAATTGTTCTAATTCAATATCAGTTTTTAAATACAAGAAAACCTCACTTATGTTTAACAATACCTAATCTTTTTTATAGCCCTTAAGGTTTTCGTCAAATATTTTCTTCAAATCTTTAAAAATAGTTTGTAGAACCTCTTGACCGTCTCTGGTTTTTAAATTATCAACTAATCGGTTTTGCTTTTTAAACCATCGCCAGGCAGGGTAGCTCAGCTGGTTAGAGCGCCGGATTCATAACCCGGAGGTCGGGAGTTCAAGTCTCCCCCCCGTCACAAAAAACTCTCAAATTAAAAGGCGGCTTAACTAAGTCGCCTTTTTTAATTTACACTCCGGAGACAATCAAATGAAATCTGTTTATTTTACAACCCCTATTTACTATGTAAATGCAGAGCCTCACATGGGTCACCTGTATACAACTGCCCTTGGTGATATGCTTAAACGCTATTATCAGATGACCGGCAGCTCCGTGTATTATCAAACGGGCACAGATGAACACGGGGAAAAAATTGTTGAAAGTTCTAAAAAACTTAATATTTCTCCCAAAGAGTTCTGTGACAAAATATCTGACAAATTCAGATCAACCTGGGATGAAATAAATATAAACTATGATGATTTTATAAGAACTACAGATGTTCGCCATAAGCTTTTTGTCCAAAGTATTCTTAAAAAAGTTTATGAAAAAGGTGATATTTACTTTGATGAATATACCGGTAAATACTGTGTCGGATGTGAAAGATATCTCACAGATACCGAACTTATAGACGGTAAATGTCCGGACCACCAGACTGTTCCTAAAGAAATCAAAGAGGCAAATTACTTCTTCAAAATGAGTAAATATCAGGATAGTCTCATTAAGCATATCGAAGATAACCCCGAGTGGATACGACCTGTAAGGTTTAAAAATGAAGTTCTCTCCTTTTTAAAACAACCTTTAAGTGACCTTTGCATTTCAAGACCAAAATCCAGGCTTGAGTGGGGTATTGAACTTCCATTTGATGATAAATTTGTCACCTATGTATGGTTTGACGCACTGTTAAACTATGTTTCAGGTATAAAAGAGACCTCAAAAGGTGATAATATTTTTGATGAATTCTGGCAGGGTTGCAATCACCTTATTGCAAAAGATATTTTAAAAACCCATGCAATTTATTGGCCTACAATGCTTATGAGTGCAGAAATTCCACTGTTTAATCAGCTTGATGTTCACGGCTATTGGATGATGGGTGAATCTAAAATGTCCAAGAGTCTCGGCAATGTAATCAGACCGTCAACCTTTGATAAACATTTTGGGATTGAGAATTTGAGATATTTTCTTTTTAAAGAGATGAAATTCGGTTCTGACTCAAGTTTTAATTATGATCTGTTTATTGAGAGGTATAATTCTGATCTGGCAAATGGTCTCGGAAATCTTTTAAGCAGGAATGCAGGACTTGTAGCCAAAAATTTTAACACAATCCCTGCTAAAGTGGCTCTAACTTGTGATGAAGAGACGATTTTAAAAATACATTCCCGGATTGTAGGGGATTATAAAGAAAATTTTGAAACCAGACAGTTTTCAAAAGCTATCGAAGATGTAATGACTCTCATTTCTGCAACTGACAAATATATTACACTGATGGAGCCCTGGAAGCTTGCTAAAGATCCTGGCAAAAAAGATCAACTCGCTCGCGTTTTACGTTGCGGTCTTGAAGTTGTAAGGGTTTCAGCTGTTTTATTAAGCCCTGTTATGCCACAGAAAGCAGGAGCGATTCTTGACTATCTTGGTGAGACCAGACCCCTTGACGGAACTGTCTCTTTTGAAGAACTTACAGCATTTGATTCACTAAAAGAGGGTGTTGAACTTCCCAAACCTCCTCAATTTTTTCCAAGATTTGACAGTGTGAGGGTTGAGAAAATTTTAGAAGAGATGGAACAAGAGACTAAAACCGTTTCGACTGAAACTGATTCACCTGAAACAAGAGTTATTGAACCAATTAAAGATGAGATAACCATTGATGATTTTTTAAAAGTTCAATTTAAAGTTGGAGAGATTATTGAGGCCCACCATGTTGAAGGGGCTCAAAAACTGTTAAGGCTGATGGTTGATCTTGGTGAAGAAAACCCTCGCCAGATTTTTGCTGGAATTAAATCCCACTACATGGATCCAAAAATTCTTCTTGGAGAAAAAGTGATGGTTGCGGCAAATTTAAAACCCCGTCAGATGAAATTCGGACTTTCTGAAGGAATGATTCTGGCGGCATCAGGTGATGACAGACTTGCTGTAGCAACTTTTAAAGGTTCTGCAAAACCCGGGGATAAGGTAAGCTAGACTTATTTTAAAGCAGATTTTTAATTAACAAAAAAACAAGGATTTTAAAATGTCGTTAATAGACTGGCTTACAGGCGGAACTTTTGAGACTAATCAGCAAAATGGTAATGAACTCTTTGATGACAAACAATATGGAGAGGCAAAACTTGCATATCAGAGAGCCCTTAAAAAAACTAAAAATGTTGAAAATAACGAAATTGAAAAAGCTAAAAAGCGAATTGTTGAATGTTCATTTTTTCTAGCTTCCATGAGACTTGAAACTGCCAAAAAAATATTTGACTCAGGAGATACAGAACGAGCCCTTGAGGCAATCGAAGATATTGATGATATTTCTGATGACCCACGGATTATTGAAAAAACTCAGGAACTTGTTCAATACTTTGAAAAGATGCAGTCAGAATCAGAAGCCAGTCAGGCAGAGCATATGAGCGATGAGGATATTATTGCTGTAATTTCAGGAACCTGGACAATGAATCAGGCTGAAGAATTTTCTGATATGCCTGAAACCTTTTTACAGGGTCTTGTTGCTGCCCATGATGGTGATACAGAAAAGGCGGTTGCACTTGTTAAAAAGGCAATAGATGAATATGAAAATGCTGTTCTGGCACATCTGGAGCTTGCAAAACTTTATATTTTAAATAAAAAATATAATGAAGCATTAGCAACAATTGAACTGTTTACTTCAAAGGCTGTTGATGATTTTACAGATGAACTCCTGACTGCTTTTACCATGCAGGCACAGATTAATATTGAGCTGAAAAATTTTGAACAGGCTGAAAAAGCTCTTCTTAATGCATATAAAGCTGATCCCGAAAACCATGTACCCATGTTGAATCTTGGCATGTTTTTAAGGGATCAAAAAGAGTACAAAAGGGCAAAAACAGCTCTTAAAAATGCTTTGGATAACATGGGAAAACAGCATCCTGATATGAGGGTTCCAAAGGAGCTGGGATTAACCATTCTTGCTATGGGCGATAAAAAGGAGGCTAAAGATTATCTTAAATCGTGTATAGAATACTGGAACTCACAAGGGGAATATAATCAATATGATCCGGAAACAGCTCTTGCTTTGGCTAAAATTCATGAAGAAGATGGAGAACTCGAAGAGAGTAGCGGAATTTATCGTCATCTCTGCCAGGGCTATGATCGTGATAACTTTTTTACCTATAATTATGAAGCCGCAAGACTTCTATTAAAACTTAATAAAAAAGATGTTGCTAAAAAATATCTTGTCGACGCAGAAAAACTTGCTTCAGATAAAAATGATGTTGAGTTATTGCAACAGCTTCATCAGTAAATCTCCATAAAACGCTCTCATTTACCAATTTCCAGATATTTTGTTTTAAAAAAATTGAGCCTAATAATCTTGAATATGCTACAATATAAGGGTTATGATTTTCCCCTTAACATTAACAAATAACGAAGGATTAATGATGAATAAAATGAATCTCAGGTTTTTTCGGTTCTTTTTGCTTACAACTTTTATAGTATTGATTTCAGGTTGCGTGGGCACTGATAATAATGATGATTTTGTTCCAGTCAAAGAGGATACTGGCAATTATACTGATATTGATACGGATGACACAGATGCAGGTCTCTTTACATATGACAGCGACTATTTCATTCAAAGTGATTTCAATTTTGATTTTTCAGGTCTGCCATTTGTTGGTGTAAATATGAGCGGTGCCGAATGGGACGGAGGAGTCCAGTGGCCTGACAGGCAGCTTTCAAGAGGATATGTCTCCTTTCCCAATTACTACAAAAAATTTGGAATGAATACAGTAAGACTTCCATTTAAATGGGAGAGACTTCAGCCTGAACTAAATGGAGAGTTTGATGAAAAAGAGTTTAACAGGCTCAAAACTACTGCTTATACCTTAAGAAAAGACAGGGCAAAAGTGATCCTTGATTGTCACAACTACGCCAGATATAACGGAAAATTAATTGGCGTCGATCTTCCTGATGAGGCAATGGCTGATCTCTGGAGGCGTCTGGCTCTTGAGTTTAAAGATTATCCGGAGTTTATTTTTGGTATCATGAATGAGCCCTATAATATGTCAACTGAAGCATGGGTCAAGGCTGCAAATCTCACAATAAAAACCATCAGAGATGCAGGGGCAAAAAATCTTATCTTTCTAAATGGAAACGGCTGGAGCGGAGCTCACAGCTGGTGTGAAGCCTGGACAGACGATGACGACTCAACATCAAACGCTATAGCAATGCTGGATATTGTTGACCCTCTTGGCAGCAATAATACTATTTTTGAGGTACATCAGTATCTTGATGTACAAAGCAGCGACTGGGGAACATGTGAGTGTAATGAGTGGGACACTAAAAACGGCTGTACTTCAGAAACTGTGGGATCATATCGAATGAACAAATGTTTTACAGACTGGTTGAGGACAAATGGAAAGCTGGGGTTTCTTGGGGAATTTGGTGTTCAGGATGACCCCGCATGTATATCAGCCCTTGATGACATGCTCACATACGTGGAAAATAACTCTGATGTATATGTTGGCTGGACCTGGTGGGCAGCCGGGCCTGCCTGTGTTGATTGGCAGGCTGCTACCGATCCATACTGCTGGCCTGACTCGTGGACAATTGGCGACCCGATGCCTTCTGGTCAGATGGAAACCCTTACATCTCACATAGCCAATAATCCCTCTATTTATTAAAATAGTTATTAGAATTTCCTAAAAAGTAATTTCAACACATTTTTATTTTTCTATTTTTAATCGTATGGTCACTTATACCTCGAAATGATACATTTATGTATACTTAAAGAGTATAATTATACATAAATGTATTGTTTGTTTTGTAATAAACAATACATATCCAGGTAATAAGTAACTGGTTTAGTTTTTACCGGTTTAGGCATCTATATTGCAATCCGAGTGCCATGTCTGTGGCAAGGGAACTGCTGCTATATTTTCAAGGAGATTTTTATTGTGGAAGGAACTTATTAAATGCCTAAATTGAAAAGATTTTTACTCATTCTCCTGGCAGGGTCATTTTTAATGATATCAGGAAATGCTTTTGCCGGTGAGACTGATGGCCTTACAGCAATCACAAATTCTGCAAATACTCTGTTTATTTTAATTGGTGCGGTAATGATTCTTGCAATGCATGGAGGATTTGCCTTTTTAGAAGTTGGTTCGGTCAGACACAAAAATCAGGTAAATGCACTTAATAAAATCATTAATGAATGGGGCTTTTCAACTCTGATATACTTTTTTATTGGATACCCTATTGCAAGAGGGATAAGTTTTCTAGTTCCCATTGAGGATATGGCAGCCAATAACGGTGTGGATTATGTCCGTTTTTTTCTATATCTGGGTTTTGCTGCATGTATTCCTGCAATTATCTCAGGAGGAGTCGCTGAAAGAGCAAAATTCTGGACGAACTCCATTGCTGGAGGTGTTTTTGTAGGACTTGTATACCCGTTTATTGAAGGGGCTACCTGGGGACAATTTTCAAATGCACTCGCAAGTTCAACTGGGTGGCTGGCAACTACTTTTGGTGCACCTTTTCATGATTTTGCAGGCTCGTTAGTAGTTCATGCCACAGGTGGATGGCTTGCACTTCCTGCAATAATCCTTCTTGGTGCAAGAACAAGAGTTGCTGAAACAGATGATATTAAAGTAAGCTCCATTCCATTTTTAGCACTTGGTTCATGGATTCTAATAGTTGGATGGTTTGGCTTCAATGTAATGAGCGCAGGAGCAATAAACAACATCTCAGGTCTTGTTGCCATTAACTCCTTAATGGCAATGGTTGGAGGAACACTGGCATCTCTTGTCTTATCTAAAAATGATGCGGGGTTTGTGCATAACGGCGCTCTTGCAGGACTTGTGGCAATTTGTGCAGGTTCAGATCTTTATCATCCTGTGGGAGCCCTCGCTGTAGGTGCAATTGCAGGAACAATTTTTGTATTTATGTTCCATATTGAAACAGCTGTCTGGAAAATTGATGACGTTCTTGGTGTCTGGCCCCTTCACGGTCTTAACGGGGCCTGGGGAGGACTTGCCGTTGGTATTTTTGGATTAAAAGCTCTTGGAGGTGCCGGTGGAGTATCTTTTGTATCCCAGCTTATTGTTACTTTGGGTATTATTGTAGTTTGTCTTATTTCCAGCTTTATTGTTTATGGATTGCTTAAAAAAGTTGTAGGTATAAGATTTGATATTCAACAGGAGAGAGTTGGTGCAGATATAATAGTTCATGCTATTTCATCTAATCCGGAAGATTCATTTTAATTTTTTATGATACTCAAATGTATCAGTTTAAATATGTGAGGTAAACTATGAAACTTGTAATAGGAATAATTCAGCCTGAAAAATTTCCCGATGTTAAACAGGCTCTCCAGGAAGCCGGCGTAACTAAAATGACAGTTAGTAAAGTAAAGGGCTGTGGTCAGCAAATGGGCTTTGAAGAATCTTTTAAGGGACATAAACATTCTGTTCATCTTTTAGATAAAATCAGAATTGCCATTGTAGTAAATGATAGTTATGAACAACCTACAATTGACGCAATTGTAAAAGGTGCAAGAACCGGCAATATTGGAGATGGTAAAATATTCGTTCAGGATATGGACAGGGTAATCAGAATAAGAACCGGTGAAGAAGGTAATGAAGCAGTAGGATAGAGCTTATTCTTATTTTCAATACCCATTGTTTGTCTGACTAAAATTCATTTTAAAAAATCAGCTGTTTATTTTTATCCTGTTTAGGTATAAAACATCTTAAATTTTTAGCGTTAATTAAGATTTAAAAACTAAAAATAGAAGGTGGTTAAAATGAGCGATATAAATAATAGATGTTTAGATGTATTTCCCCAGTGGCTTGATACTGTAGGATCTGACGTGGCAATATTACGAGATGTTTTATTAAATAGTGAAGCAGAAGAAAACGTTAAGCGTAAAGTGGCAGGTGGCATAAATTATCTTTTTAAATCACTTGATCTAATTCCTGATGGCATTGATGACATCGGCTACCTTGACGACGCTTTTGTTTTAAGAATGTCTGCTGTTTCTGCAGTATCAGCAGGAATAGATTCTCTTCCCGATAATTTGAAAGAACGCCTCCATCAGCTGGCGGCAGATACATCTCTGATTAAAGAGCTCCTTGAAGATACTCTTTTTGCTAAATTTGAAAAATATTGTAATTCTCTCTCTGACGGTTCTGCAAGGGGTCGTACAGTTGATGAAATTATTACAGATGAAAATGTCAGAAAAGAACTTCTTGATGATATTACAGCTTTTGTAAATGAGTATAAATCACTTGGTTTTAACAAAGATGAAAAAAATCTGATTAAACTAAAAGCTTTTATGGAAGCCAAACTTCCAGCATGAATTTTAAAATGTGATTTTATCTTCTATTCAAAACAGCCTCTCATCTGTAATATTCGGAATAGTATTTCTATCCTCCTTTGCTCTGTTTTTTTTCTCATTAAATAAAAAGTTAACCGTTTTAAAATTTGGACAAGAACAAAATCGTTTTGATCTAAAAAAGAAAAGATTTTTAAATCTCATAAAGCTGGCGCTCTTCCAGAGAAAACTTGTACGTTACAGATTTTCTGGCCTCATACATATTATTATTTTCTGGGGATTTCTAATTCTTCTGCTCAATACTCTTACTTTATGGACAAGGTTTTTTATAAAAGGATTTTATTTTATTTCTCCTGAATCTTATGCAGGACTATCATATCTGTTTTTAAAAGATATTTTTTCAACACTGGTTTTAACAGGGGCATCATTCATACTTTTTTACAGACTGCTTTTTAAGCCAAAAAGAATGAAAAACAATTTTGAAGCATATCTGATTTTAACAATAATTATTGTGATGATGACAGGAGATCTCTTTTACTGGGCTGGAAATATCTTTTTCGAAGGTGACAATTTGAAAGCTACACCAGAACCTGTGGCAGAACTTATTGCCAATCTGTTTACACAATTTAATGTCTCTTCAAATGCAGTAACCGTCATAGCAGACACCGGGTTCTATATTCACTCAGTCCTCGTACTGGTTTTTTTAAATATTCTACCCTACGGAAAACATTTTCATGTGATAACAGCACTTCCAAATGTCTTTTTAATGAAACTTGATCCCCCTGGAAGACTTCCTTTAGACAGAGCCATTGAAGGAGCCCTTTTGAATGAGGATTCTGAAGATGAAAATATGACTTTCGGAGCCGGGAAAATTACAGATTTCACCTGGAAAGATATGCTTGATTTCTATTCATGCACAGAATGCGGAAGATGCTATGACAGATGTCCTGCAGCTAATTCAGGTAAAAATCTCTCTCCTCAAAAGATTATCGAAAATTTAAAAAGCGGTCTGTCAACAATTTATGACAAAAATAATAACGCCAATAAATCTACCGATACTTTATCTAAAAGCTCAATCACATCTTTAATAAATACTTCAGACATCTGGGAATGTACCACCTGCCTGGCCTGTGATACTGAATGTCCTTTGACCATTAATGTTGTTGATAAAATTGTTAAAATGAGACGCTATCAGGTTGAAGAGAAAGGTGCTCTGCCAAAAGAACTTGCGGCAGCCTTAAAAGGTATCGAACTTAATTCAAACCCGTGGAATCTCCCTAAAAGTGCAGGTGATCAGCTTGCTGAAAAAATCAATATTCAAACCTTTAATAAAGAAAATTGTGAATATCTCTTTTTTGCAGGATGCGCAGCTGCCTTTGATTCTGATTCTCAAAAAATAGCAGAAGATTTTAGTGAA
Source organism: Deltaproteobacteria bacterium (assembly GCA_016937935.1). Lineage (GTDB taxonomy): Bacteria > Myxococcota_A > Polyangia > JAAYKL01 > JAAYKL01 > JAFGVO01. The sequence continues at coordinate 12,740 of JAFGVO010000463.1, forward strand.
ATATTGAAATTGGCAAAAGTAACCTTTGGATACCTTGGAAGCGATGAGCCCTGTTGCGGTGATATTGCCAGAAGAGCCGGCCAGGAGTCTGCCTTTAGAATGATTACTGATTCAAATATTGAATTTTTTAAAGAGCTCGGAGTAAAAAAAATTGTAACCATCTGCCCACACTGTTTTAATACTTTTAAAAATGAATACCCGGTTTTTAATGGAGAATTTGAAATTATTCACCACACTCAACTCCTTGAGGAGTTATTAAAAACCGAAAAAATTATTCCTGTTAAAAAAATAGACCAAACTGTCACTTATCACGACCCATGTTATCTTGGCAGATACAACAATGAATACAACTCTTCAAGAACAATTTTGAAAGCCATACCGGGGCTCAGGATTTTAGAAACAGCTAATTCAAAAGATAGATCAAATTGTTGCGGTGCAGGAGGCGGAAGATTTTTTATGGAGGAAAAAATTGAAAACCGGGTCAGTTACAAAAGAGTTGATGAGCTCACCTTAAAAGATCCTGACGTTGTATGTACCTCATGTCCATATTGTAAAACCATGCTGGGAGATGGCGTTAAAGATCAGTTGCCTGACAATAATGTTAAAACAAAAGATGTTGCTGAGCTCCTTTTAAATTCCCTTAAATAGTTTGTAATTTTTTTATAGCTTCTTTTAAAATATCTTCACCTTCAACAATCTTAACTGCTATTGAAAGTGCCAGTATTTTAAAGTTGCATCTAAGCATTCTGATTTTACCAATATCCTTTACTGTTGTAATAATAAATTCTGCTCCATTTTTTTCTGCCGCTTTTACTGCTTTGTTTAGCTCTTTTTGACTGTAAAAATGGTGATCATGATAATGCGTATGTGAAACTATATTAAATCCTGCATCTTTTACACTCTCCATAAAACTGCCGGGATCTCCAATTGCGCTTAAAATGTGGACAGGGGTTTCACTCTTTTTTTTAAAATCAATCTTTTCACCCTCACTGTTAATAAGTTTAACAGGAACGTATTTAAAAAAAATGTGAGGAAAAAAATAACTCTCTTTTACATCTTTCCACTTGTTAAAGTTACCGCAAATAATATCTGCCCTTTCAAGGGAATCTTTTTTCTCCCGCAGTCTGCCGGCGGGAAAATAATTTTCATCATCACTTACATCTTCAGGAGTAATAATGACAATATCCAAATCTCGTTTAATTTTACGATGCTGAAATCCGTCATCAAGCACAGCATATTCAGCGCCCTCTTTTTTAGCTCTTTTTACCGCGACACTTCTGTCTGCTCCAATAGTTACAATGATGTTTTTTGAAAGAAACGCAGTTTCAAATGCTTCATCACCACACATTTCTGCTGATAATAGTGGCCCTTTGCCTATTGATACAACTGCACCGGCAGATTCCAGTCTACTTTTATATCCCCTTAAAACTACAGCTGTTCTAAATTCAAGTTTTGCAAGATACTCTGCTATATAGCGTGCCAAGGGGCTTTTACCGCGACCACCCATTGCAATATTACCAACACTTATAACTTTAATCCCGTCAATAATCCGGGGTTTGAAAATCTGATTTTTATAACTAAAATTTTTTAATCTGTTAAAAACTCCAAATGTAGAATTACCAGGCAGTGAATAAAGTTTTTTCACTGTTGACATGTTCCTACATTTGCAAGCTGAAGAATGTCCTGTCCATTGTCCCCATTAAATATCCAGACTACATTAATCTCTCCAGGCAGTGCTGTTGCGGCACTTGGGTCACTTACTCTTTCGCTGTTTTTGTCTTCAGCATATATAAGACGGTTCTTAGAAGTAACTTTAAGAGTATCATCACTGTCACTGTTATACTGACTGAATTCAACCGCTGATGTCACAAGTGTGTCTGATGAATATACAAGAGTAAAACCTGTTGCAGGATTTAAAAAACTCACATCCCCAACCAAAAGACCTGTTGGATTGATGAGACTCTGGTTTAATTGCTTATCACTGTTCCATGCGGTTATGCCTGATGAGTAACCGTTACTATCTTCATATACTGTTATCCATTTTCCTGCCCCTGATAAGGCACTTTTACCATTTTGTGAGGGATCGGTATCCTGTACTCCGTCACTGTCAACAGGAGAGAATGGACCACGTGGAAACCCGTTATCATTTGAAAAATCCGTGTCATATTTTACAACGGATTCAAACATCTCAACATCACTCCCGCTCTGTAATGTAAAATTACCCCAGTAAGTTATCAGAAAAGAATCAGTATCGGACTTAATCAAGGATACACCGGTTGCTGTTCCTGTCTGAGAGTCTACTGCAAAAGGCGAACTTCCTGATTGATTTAGAAAATATATATTACCTGTTGAAGTGGTGTTTAAAGCGTATGCAACACTCCACCCTGGTGTTGCTCCTGAACTTGAATACTTTAAAGAAAGGCCAGTTACACTCTCATTTGCTCCCATTGTAATTGTCTTTTCCAAAGTACCTTTTAAGGTGTCTCCCTCTTTATAAACAGATGCAATATTTACTGCTTCAGAAATACCCTTGGATACCCAGGCAACAATAAATCCCGTATCTGTACCAGTAATAGAAGGGACAATACTTTTATCACTGTCAGTCACGAGAGACGAGAGAACAAATGGCTCTGTTGAAACAAGCTTTCCACTTGAATCAGCAACAATAATTTTTATGACTGAACCATCAAAAAAGATAACTCCGTTATCTGTTCCATTGAATGCATTTTGCGGGTTTGATAAATTATTTCCCTTATAAAGAGATAAGTTATTGTCAAAATTATAGCTTATATCTTTAATTGAATCACAGTTGTTGTCCTTGCCATTACATTTTTCGATGGCTCCCGGATAAATAGCATCATTATTATCGTCGCAATCATCCCCTCCGCAGTCTTCATCGTAAAAACTGTCGTTATCATCATCTGCGCCTGTCATAAGAGAAATATCGCACTCACCGTTACTGTCATTGCAGGTTGCGGACATACATGGAGACTTGGGTTGATCACATACAATCTCCTTACCGTCAATGCAGCCCCCTTTATCAGGATTGCAAAGAGGTGTCTCCAGACAGAATGGTTTGGAGTTGGAACATTTTGAATGATCAGGAATATTTGAACAGGTACCAAGTTCACAATAATCAATTGTACAATCAATCCCGTCATTACACCCTTTATCTCCAGCACACTCATCTCCTGTTGGAATACACCCCTCCTGTACATTGCAGTATTCAAGGGTTCCGCACATGCTGTTTTTAGGAAGATAAACACAAAATCCCGAATCGCCGCAAACATCTTCTGTACATGATATTTTATCATCACAGTCTTTAACATTATTACATGGGGTCTCTGTATCGATATATCCTGTGTCTGTTTCGTGATTTTCAGTATCCTCACCTTTTGTAAGCTGATCAGTATCAAGAATAAGCGTACATCCCGAAAAAATAAAAAAGGTTAAAATAACTTTTCCAATCAAAAATATTTTAAACTGTTTAATAGTATTCATCAGAAACTCCCCGTTATAGAAATCGATGTCCAGTCTGATAACCAGTCTATTGATGGATGAAGTCTGATTTTTTTATCCGCGACAGTTATTTTTTCACCACCTTTTTTCTTTCCTTTTTTTCTCTCAACAAAATACCATATGAGTCCGCCTGTAAGAGTTGCCAGTCCAAGGGCAATTTGAATATCAGCTGCTATTGAAATTGAACGAACCTCTTTTTTGTCCTCTTCTGTGCAGTCTGGAGCACATACTGTTTCGAATGTGTGATATTTATTATAGGCTGCAATGGATGTTAAAAAACCCGAAGCTGTAATAAGAGAACCTGATGAAATCAGAACTCCCATGGCAATTTTTTTGTTTTTATCTTTCTTGATTTGTTCCTCATCAATAATTTCAAGCACCTGATTTTGATTTTTATCAGGCTCAGTCTTTAGTTCAGTCTTTTTTAATTTTTCATCAGTTTTATCACTATTTTCATAATCTGGATCACTATTATCCGGCTGTAAATTATCCGGGGCACTGTTTTCTTCAGTCTCTTTTTCTGGTGGCGAAGCAATATCGGGTTTTTTTAAAATTTCAATTCGCTTTTTTACATCTTCACTGTCAGATGCATCTGGAAGTTCTTCAAGATATAATTGAAAATATGCTATGGCTTTTTCTTTGTCAGGTATTTTTTCATTACAAACACCAAGATTATATAACAGTCCGCTCTTACCCGAAATATTATAAGCCTCTTTAAATTCCCCTTCAGCCTCCACATACTTTTGTTCATTAAAAAGAGACATCCCTTTTTTGTAATGAATTTTAGCCTCTTTTTCATCATCTGCATATGCGAAACCACAGGCCAGAAGAATACCAATTATTAATAGATTTTGAACAAATTTCATATAATTTCCATTTTAAATTTTTTTCTGAATAACATTTTAACTCATTAATTGAGAATAAAAAGGAACAATTTAATTGCACATCTCTTTTTTCATTTCAAACTGTTAACTGTACTTTCATAAAAAGTTAAATTTGATAAGGAAATATTAAATTGAGTGAAGAACAAACAGAGCCTGAATCCAGCCATATAAGCTATTCCAGATTGACTTACGAAGAGCTGACCGAGGGAGAATTTTCTAAACTGCATATTCTGAGGCGTGTTGCGCTGGAATCAGTCTGGGGACTTCTTGAAGGGTGTCCTGTATATATTCTGGCAAAAGGAGCTACTCTTTTAGAACAGGGTCAGTCAAATCAGACCATGTATCTTGTAATGGACGGCAGATTAAGTGTACATCTGGATCATCCTGAAACAGAGCCGGTTGCATTTTTAGAAATCGGACAAACTGTAGGGGAGCTTTCTGTAATTGATGACAGCCCTGCATCAGCATTTGTTATTGCCTCACTGCCAACAAAATTACTGGCAATTGATGAATCAACATTCTGGCGAATGGTTGAAGTATCCCATGAGTTTTCCACCAATATGCTTCTTCTTCTGGCAGGAAGGCTAAGGGCTAATAATTCAAAAATTATTGAAGGATTAAATCAGAGGTTGAAACTTGAGCATGAAGCAACTGTTGATGCCCTTACAGGTTTGAGAAACAGACGATGGCTGGACAGTACACTCCCACGAATGTCATCGAGACACCGCTTTTCTAAAAAACCTCTCTCAATGATAATGCTTGATGTTGATCACTTTAAAAAATTTAATGACAATTATGGACACGCGGCAGGGGACAGAGTTCTTACAGTTGTAGCAAAAACAATTGCTGAAAAAATACGGCCGACAGATCTCGCGGCACGCTATGGAGGTGAAGAATTTTCAATATTACTTCCCGATACCCCGTTAGCAGGAGGCATAGTAGCCGCAAACAGAATAAGAGAGGCTGTGGAGCATACAGAAGTAGTCTGTGCAGATGGAAGACATCTACCACCGGTAACAATATCTTTAGGGGTTGCAGAAGCAACAGACATGGAAAGCGGATCTGATACTCTTGGCCGGGCAGACAACGCTCTGTATCAAGCTAAATCAAACGGCAGAAACCGCGTAGAAACCTGAAAATTACTCTTAAATTACCTTAACAAGGTATTCAAAAAAATGCAAATTACTCAATAATTTCAGACTACTCAGTTAAAAATCTATAGTAAAATATGCTCAATTGATCTGTTTATTTTTACTTTCTTTATATAATCAGATTTCCAATTTTTACCAAGATGCTTCTTGGCAACTGCAGTAATAAGTGAACTTCCATTTACTGAAATTTTACCATCATTTTTAGATAATCCCTGAACACAGCTAGGACAGGTCGTTAAAACAGTTACATTTTTATCTTCTGTTATTTCTATTATATTATTAAGCTTTCGACTGCGAATGGATGTTGATATGTCAGGTGTAGAAAGGGCTAGAGTTCCACCTTCACCACAACAATTAGGAATTGTTATACTTTTTTTACAAAGAAGCAGCTCAATAACCTCTTTGGCTTCAATTCCTTTAAGGGGTGAATGACATGGTTCATGATATAAAATCGGTTCACTATCCCCTGAACCTTCTGTATTTAAACCGCCCTGTTTAACCAGAAATTCATTAACATCAATAATTTTTGAATCTGGAAATATATTTTCCAAACGGTAGCTGCTTAGCATTTCATGGCATGTTCCGCAGGTAATCACAACATTTTCAATGTTCATATAACTTACAGTTTCAGCCATACGATGAAAAATAACACTATTTTCATATACTCTTGCCTGGGCCTTGCTGGTCTGACCATTTGCTATAAGAGGGTAGCCGCAGCACATATAATCTGGAGGAATTACCACCCTGACTCCTGTCTCGTACAGAACAGCTAAAGAGGCAAATGAAATGTCAGAAAACATTCTCTCAGAACCACAGCCCGGAAAATACATTACCGTTGATTTAATCTCTTTTTGCGTATTTGTAATAGCATAAAAAGTATCTGGTTTTCTTAATTTAAAAATATCTCTAAAGGTTGGTTTTCCAGCTTTTTTAGGAAATTTACCATCTAAAATATGTGAAATAACAGGTGTAAATTTTTTTAAAACAGGATTAAAAGGTTTTAAACCAAATCTGGCACTTCGCTGTGCAAAATAACCAAAGTTTAATAATGCAACTCTAAAAATTTTATTTATATAATATCCTCTCTTTTTTAAATAGTAGAGTGTCATTTTGGTTAAAGGCTTAAGTTTTTCCCCTTTTCTGTCATACAGCATCTGTCTAATTGATAGTGTAACCTCTCCAAAATCAATATTTACCGGACATGGAGAGTAACAGTTGTGGCACATGGTACAATGATTGGCCACCTCCTTTAACATATTAAAATTTCGCAATGTTAAATTACGAGAGGTCTGTGCTTCGTATAAAATAGCCTCAGTAATTAATGATGTCCCTAAAATCTTATTTCTCGGGCTGTAATGCATATTACTGTTAGCATATTGAGTATTGCATTTGGGTTTACATTTTCCACATCTCACACAGTCAGAAATCGAATTTGTAAGTTTGTTAAGATCAGCTGCTTCAAAAATAAGAGTCTCTTTTGTAAGTAGTTTTAAAGAAGGGGTATAAACTGTACTGTATTTAAAATCAGTTACTAACTTTCCAGGATTAAACAAGTTTTCAGGATCAGCTTCTTTTTTATATTCAGCATATTTAATTAAAATTTCCTTATCAATAAATTTAAGTTTTGTTAATCCAATTCCATGTTCTCCTGAAATAACACCCCCAAGTTCTGTGGTTTTTAAAATTACTCTTCCCGCAGTTTCATCCGCATCCATCATCATCTCATAATCACTTGAATTAACAGGTATATTAACATGTACATTTCCGTCACCCGCATGCATATGGGTGGCAATAATAATCTTCTTGCTCCTGCTGTCTTTTAGGGATTCTGTGAGTTTTTCTACGATGTCATCATAGCTGTCAAAAAAACCAAGGAGTTCATTAAAGTCAGCAGTTAAATTATTAAATATACAATTTTCAATATATTTTTCTGCTCTATTTTTTCTTTCATTTAAAAAGTAATCTTTATCATCAATGGAATTGATCAACCTTTTT